>NZ_OZ026461.1:600000-900000 GCF_964019765.1 Spiroplasma endosymbiont of Panorpa germanica
ATGTGCATTTTGCCAAAATTTGATATTAACTGTGAAATTTGATCCAGAGTTCTTTTTAATTCAACCAAAATATTTCTTGGAGTTTTTTGAAGACTTAGTAAGTCGTTAACAAATTCATATTCTCTGGTTACATCTTTGTAACTTCTATCTTTCAAACTAAAACCTCCGTTTTATAACTCATATTCAAAGATTATGTTACTTAAAAACATTAACGGTGCTGTTTCGGCACGCAGAATTCTTTTACCAAGAGTTACAATATTATAATCATTTTCTTTAAATCAATTTATTTCTTTTTCCTCAAAGCCGCCTTCTGGTCCAACAACTAAAGTAATTTCTTTCAAGTCTTTTGATAAATACTTCTTAAAGCTTTCATCTTTTTCAGATTCATAAGCAACTAGTTTAATTTTTGAATTCACAAAATTTTTTAGATTTTCAATTTTGTCAATAATTGGTCTAATTTTTGGGGTTGAGATTTGATGAGATTGCTCTGCTGCATCTTCACAAATTCTCTTTCAGCGTTCAATTTTATTGTCTATTTTCTTAGCATCAATCTTAACAACACTGCGTTTAAACATAACAGGAATAATTTCATCAACACCAAGTTCGGTCGCTTTTTGTAAAACAAAGTCTCATTTTTGTTCGCGAATCAATCCTAAAACCAAAGTAACTCTAACATTGGATTGCTTGGCTTCTTGTTTTTTTGAAATAATTTTGGTATCAACTAAATTATCAGTTAAACCTAAAACTTCTACTAAATATTCAACTTTATCATGAACGATCATGATTTGCTCACTTGTCTTAATTTTGACTACATTCTTAAAATGGTGTAGATTTTGGGTGCTGAAGACAAAAGAGTTGTTAATCTTTTCTTCAACAAAATAACGATGCATGAATCTTCCTCCTTTGTATGAAAGGAAAACAACTGAAAAATTCAGTTGTTTTAAAATCTATTTATTTTTAATATTTTTTAAAATTTCTTCAATTTTATTGGCATTGCTTAAAGATTCATCGTAAATGAATTCCAACTCTGGAACAAATTTCATTTCAACTTTCCCTGCAAGCTTATGTCTAACCTCTTTGCTCTTAGCTTTCAATTCTTCTATCACATCTTCTTTTGAAATTGAATCTATTAAATGTGAGTAAAAAACTTTTGCGTGGCTTAAATCATTAGTTAAACGTACCTCTTTTACTGAAATTGATCTCATGATTTCATTATCATGAAATTCCTTTGAAAAAATTAAACTCAATTCTCTTAAAATACTTGAATTTAAACGTTCTACTTTAATATCGTGTCCCATACTATTTCACCTCTTCAACTTTATATACTTCTATAATATCATTTTCTTTAATATCATTAAAGTTTTTTATAGTTAATCCACAATCTTGGTCTTTTTTAGCTTCTTTGATTTCTTCTTTAACATGTTTTAGTGAAGAAAGTTCACCAGTATAAATAATTATACCTTCTCTTAAAATTCTTAATTTTGAACCTCGAGGAATAACCCCATCAATAACGTGACATCCAGCAATTGTCCCCACTTGAGAATGCTTAAAGATTTGTCTAACTTCAGCTTGACCTAAAACTTTTTCTTCCATAATTGGATCTAGCATTCCTTTAGCAGCTTCTTCTAATTCTTCAATAACTTTATAAATAATTGTGTGTAATCTAATTTCCACACCATCTTCATCAGCTTTTTGACGAACTTGAGCTGTTGGACGAACATTAAATCCATAAACAATAGCATTACTTGCTAAACCTAAGGTAATATCTGAGTTTGAAATTGCCCCAACTGTTGCTCTAATAACATCTAGTTTTACTCCAGGAATTGTTATTTTTTGCAACGAGTTACGAACCGCTTCAACCGAACCTTGAGTATCTGCTTTTAAAATTACGTTTACAGATTTCAAATTCCCTTGATCGATTTGATTTTTAATTGAATCTAAAGTGAAAGATTGAGCTTTATTTCTGCTTTCTTGAATTTGACGTTCAAGTTGAGCTTCTGCTATTTCACGAGCCATTTTTTCTTCACTTACTACCATAAACTTGTCACCAGCTCTTGGAACATCATTTAGTCCCACAAGAACAACTGGTTGAGATGGCAGTGCTGATTTAATTTTGGCACCATTTTCATTTTCCATATCTTTGATTAAACCATATGTAGCTCCAGCAACAACTAAATTTCTCATATTAAGAGTCCCTTGTTGAACCAGTACTGTAGCCATTGGTCCTCGCGACTTACTTAAGTGACCTTCGATAACTGTTCCAATTGCGAATTTTTCAGGGTTAGCTTTTAATTCTTTTAATTCTGATACTAATATTATTGTTTCAAGCAAATTATCTAAACCTTGGCGATTTTTAGCTGAACCTTCAATGAAAGGAACATCTCCACCAAATTCTTCTGCAACTATATTAAAACGCATTAACTCAGTTTTTACACGATTTGAATCTGCCCCTGGTTTATCAATTTTGTTAACAAAAACAACAATTGGTACTCCTGCAGCTTTGGCATGATCAATTGCTTCTTCAGTTTGAGGCATAACCCCATCATCTGCGGCAACAACTAAAATAACTATATCAGTAACATCAGCTCCTCTGGCACGCATTTCTGTAAAAGCCTCATGACCCGGAGTATCAATAAACGTAATTTTTTGATTTTTATCAGTCTTAATTTGATACGCTCCAATATGTTGAGTAATTCCACCAAATTCTCCATCAGTAACATTGATATTGGCGTTTCGAATTGAATCTAAAAGCGTTGTCTTTCCGTGGTCGACATGACCCATAATTGTCACAACCGCTGGACGAGCTTTTAAATCTGACTCTTTGTCGTCAACTTGAAGAGTTTCAAAGATGTTTGATTTGGTTACTTCAACCTCTTTTTTAAAGTCAAAGCCAAATTCTAATGCTAATTCTCCAATTTGTTCTTCTGTAAGAGTCGTGTTTGGTGTAACCATACCCCCACTCTTAAAGAAATACTTGACTATTTCTGCCACATTTTTATTTATTTTTTTACCAAATTCTGAAATAGTAATTGGTCCGGTAAAAATAAATACTCCATCAATCAATCCTGTAGCTTTTGTTTCCTTCAATTGACTTTTTAAAGTATTTGAGTGAGCCTTAAGTTTATTCTTGTCTGGATTTTGTTTTGATTTGACAGGATTTTGTTTATTAGATTTCACATTTTTTGTAGCCATATTTGATTCCTCCTTATTTTTCAATTATACTTCTTAATCATTTTGCATTGCTAAAATTTTTAATTCCAACCGCTCTAACATTGTCTCTGCCGATTGCTTTGGAAAGTTCACTACTTGTTATTAAATCCTTATAATAATCAATTTTATAAAAAGCGCATTTGTCTGTAATCTTTTTCTTTTGACTTAAGCCCATATCTGAGCTAATTATTACCAATTTTATTTTACTTGTTTTGATTGCGTCAAATAACATTGTTCCACTAGTTAGAGAACGGCTGGCTTGAAGCATCCCAAGCGTTTGAAGCAATTGCTTTGTGTTTTTGAATTCCATTAATCTCAATTCTCATTAATTTCTTTTGAAAGTAATTCCCAAAAATCATCATTCAATTTTATTTTTAAAACTCTTTCGATGATATTAGACTTTTTAACTTTTTCAAGAGAAGAAATTTGCGGACTTATATAAATGCCACGACCGTTAGCTTTTCTACTTTGATCTATAAAGACGTCTCCATCTTTATTTTTAACAATTCTAATCATTTCTTGCTTTGGCAACATCTGATTAGTAGCCACATCTTTGCGAGTAACAACTCACTTATTGTTTTCTGACACTTACAGACCTACTTGTCATAATATTGATCATAGTCATCAATTTCTTCGTCTTCTTCTTCAACAACTTCTTCTTTTGCTAAGATATCAAAAGCTTCTAGATTAGCTTGAATGTCATCTAAACTGGCAGCTTCCACTTCGATCTCAGGTTCTTCAATATAACCATCTCATTCTTCAACTTCATGGTCATAATTTGTCTTCTCATTTTGGAAGTTTCTTTCAACATTGTTACGTCTTTTGAAAATGTTGTTAATGAAATCTGGGTCATTCATTTCTGATTCAGTAATATTCCCATTTCAACTAATTTCAATTCCCTTTTCCAAAGCGCTATCATATGATAAAATGTTTATTTTCATTTTTACCAAATTAGCAACTAATCTAGCCGCCATTCCTGATTTACCAATTGCTAATGAAAGTTGGTTATTTGGAACAACAACATCACATTCTCTGTGAGCGTCTTCTAGATTTCCCTCTTCATCGAAGAATTCTTCTTCATCAACAGCAATATTGATAACTCTAACTGGTGCTAAGGCATTCATAATGAATTTTTCAGAATTTTCATCTCATTTTACAATATCGATTTTTTCACCCTTAAGTTCATTTGTAACGTTCTTAATTCGACTACCCCCAGAACCAACACAAGCTCCAATTGGATCAATATTTTCATCATGAGAGTAAACTGCAACCTTGGCTCTACGACCTGGCTCACGAGAAACTGATTTAACTTCAATAATTCCCTCGGCAATTTCAGGCACTTCAATTTCAAGTAATTTTGCTAAAAAATCGGGGTGAACTCTAGTGGTAGAAACTTGGGAATGTTTGTTTTCTTTGGAAACATCTTCTACATAGAAAGTAATTCTATCACCGATATTGATTTTTTCTTGATTAATAGTTTTTTTATTTCAAAGTGAAACTACTGTTCCATCAACATCAATTAAATAAGAATTTTCAGTTAAATCAACAACTCTTCCTGTTTGAACTTCATGTAGTTTTGGTAAAAAATAATCGTAAACTTTATTTTTTTCACCTTCTCTAATTTTTTGTTTAATAATTTGTCCAACTTGAAAAATTGCTAAACGAGAGTACTCTTCGTCAAATTTAATTGGCTCATTAATAATATCCCCAATTGTACAATTTTCTGAATATTTTTGTTTAGCCTGAGAAAGACCAATTTCAAGTCATTCATCTTCAACTTTTTGAACTACTGTTAACCTTTTTGTAACATTTATCATTCCTGTCACTTCATCAACATTAACATCGATTACAGCTTCTGGATCAAAAAACTTTTCATAAGCTTTTTGAAAACCTTCACGAATTCCTTCAAAAATAATATCATCAGGAATTTGTTTTTCTTGTGAAATTGATTTAATTGCATTAAGCAATTCTGCTCCGTTTACCATAAAATTATTTATCTCCTTTTAAAATTTTACTGCTAATCTTACAAATTTAATATCTTCTCATTTGATATAAGAGTTCTTTTTTTTACCTTTTAAGAAAAAGAATACTTTAAATTCATCTTTTGATGAATCATACTCAATTAAATCGGCATTAAATTCATCAACATATTCTATTTTGTGATTAATTTGGAAAAATAGGTATTTTCCTACATTTTCAATTAACTCTTCTTTTGTAAATATCGTTCTTTCAATTCCTGCAGAAGCAACTTCTAAAATATACGCTTCGTTTAATTCCTTGATTTGGTCTAAGGCAATAGAAAGTTTTTCATTGGCCCCAACCAGGTTATCAAAATCAACAGTAAGCACAGATTTATCTTTATTGGTTACTAATACTTGCAAAACTGTGGTGTCAAAATCAAAAATTTGGTTTAATTCATATAAATTTAAATCAAATTCCTTTAGTATTGGCTCAATAACTTCGATCAAGCCTTTTTTTAATTCGCTAAAATTATTCATTCACTATTCCTTTCAATAATAAAGGAAGGCTTCCGCCTTCCTTTAAATTTATTGACCTGACTTTTAAATTATATGACTTTTATTTTTAAAAATCAAGTATTTGCTATAAATTATCGAAAAATTAGAAATCAAATTTTAATTGTTCATCATTCTCAAGTGAATTGGTAATTTGCAGTTCTTCAAAAATTTTCATTTGTGTTTTAGTAATTTGAGTACGATTTTTCAAGTCCGTGATTGAGGTAAATTGACGTTCATCACGAGCTGCCACAATTGATTGTGCCACAGCTTCACCTAGAGAATCAATCACATTAAATGGTGGAATAATAAATTTTTCACCCGTTTTTGGTTCTACAAAGATTTTAAAATTTGAAGCATCACTATTTTTAAAGTCTATGTTTCTGATTTTTACTCCACGAGCCATCATTTCTAGAACTATTTCATAAATCGTAATTAAGCCTCGTTCTTTTGGAGAAATTGGTTCATTTCTAGCGATTTGGGTTTCTAACTCAGTTAATTTATCTTGAACTGCCACATGTCCAGCTAATACTGTTGGTAAATCAAAGGCATCAGCTCGAGTTGAGAAATATGTGGCATAGTATTCATCTGGGTAATAAATTTTATATCAAGCCACTCTGTATGCCATTAAAACATAAGCTGTCGCATGGGCTTTAGGGAACATATATTTGATTTTTAAACAAGAATCAATATATCATTGTGGCACACCATGAGCTAGCATTGCATCAATTCATTCGGTTTTAGGAATTCCGTTTCCTTTTCGAACACTTTCCATGATACTAAAGGCCATTGAAGGCTCTAGGTTCTTTTCTAAAAGATAAACCATAATGTCATCACGACAACCAATCACAGTAGAAATATTGGCAACATTTTCCCTAATTAGTTCTTGAGCATTATTAACCCAAACATCAGTTCCGTGACTTAATCCTGAAATTTGTACTAAGTCAGCAAAAGTTTTAGGTTGGGTTTCTCTTAACATCGATCTAACAAATTGGGTTCCAAACTCTGGTATCCCAATAGCTCCAGTGGTCTCTCCATTAATCGAACTTGGTTTAATACCCAAACTATCTAAACCCGAAAATAATTGATAAACTTTTACATCATTGGTAGGAACTTCAATGGGATCGACTCCAGTTAAATCTTTTAACATTTTTAAAGCGGTTGGGTCGACATGACCTAAAATATCCATTTTCAACAAGTTATCATGAATTGAATGGAAATCAAAGTGTGTTGTAAGTCAAGTAGAGTTTGTGTCATCTGCGGGATAATTTACCGGAGTGAAATCCTCGATTTCAAACTCTGCAGGTAAAATTACAATTCCCCCAGGATGTTGTCCTGTTGTACGTTTAACTCCTGTAGCTAAATCAGCGATTCTTTCAACTTCAACCCTTCTTTGATTGTTATCAACTCCATAAACTTTCTCAAAATATGCTTTTACATAACCATAGGCTGTTTTATCAGCGACTGTGGCAATTGTTCCTGCTCGAAAAACATTGTTTTCTCCAAACATTTCCTTAGTGAAATTATGAGCTCGAGCTTGATATTCACCCGAGAAATTTAAATCAATATCAGGAACCTTATCCCCATCAAAACCTAAAAAAGTTTCAAAAGGAATATCATGGCCATCTCCTACTAAAGTTTCTTTACAATTTGGACAAGATTTTGTTGGCAAATCATATCCACATTTAATTTCAATAGGAGTTTTAAAATCTGAGTACTTACATTTAACACAACGATAATGAGCTTTTAGGGGGTTAACTTCTGTAATTAAACTTGTGGTTGCCACAAAACTAGAACCAACCGAACCTCTAGAACCAACTAAATAACCATCATCTAGACTTCTAGCAACAAGCTTATGAGAAATTCAATAAACAACAGCAAAACCGTGTTTAATAATACTGCTTAACTCTTTTTCCAAACGTAGTGAAACTATCTCTGGTAGAACTTCACCATATAATTCTTTGGCATTTTTGTAGCAAAGGTCTGTCAATAATTTATCAACGTTATCAATTTTTGGAGGATAACTTCCTGATTTTAATGGTGAAATTTTAGCATCAATTTGATCTGCTATTAAATTAGTGTTAACCACCACTATTTCATTAACCAAATTTTTGTCATTTAAAAAATTAAACTCATCAATCATTTCATCAGTTGTGCGAAGATGTTGGTCAGGATAATCACTTACCCTTTGTTTGAAATCATACAGTGGATGATTAGAACCTCCAAGTCCCTTAGAATTTATAAATACTTCACGAATAGGTTTTAACTGTGGATTAACATAGTGAGCATCACTTGTTGCAACAACTATTTTTTGCATTGTCTGAGCCAAATTTATTATTTTTCTAACAATAATTTCTAGACCCTCTAAAGTTAAGTCATTGGTTTGAAGAAGATTTTTATAAACACTAAGTGGTTGAATCTCAATATAATCATAGATTTTTATAGCTTTAATTAAATCTGATTCCAGACCAGTTCGAGCTAATTCAAAAATTTCTCCGTTTACACATCCCGATCCAATCAAGATGTTATTATTTTTTTTCACTTCTAAAATTTTGCTTTTAAAGATTTTTGGAGAACCAAAAAAATTCTTTGTGTGGGAATGAGAAATTAACTTATATAATTCCTTGAGACCCGCTTGGTTTTTGGCCAAGACATTAATATGAAATCCTCTTGATTTAATGTAGTTGGCATTTTCTTTATCTTCTTGAGGAATCAATTTATTTCAATCACAATCAAAATTTAATTCATAACTTTTTTTAACCTCGATGACAATACGATCATAAACTGCTTTTAGTACCTCAGCATCATAATCACCACGGTGAGCCACTCTTTCATCATACAAAACTCCCACTGCTTTGGCAATTGTACCTAACCGATGGTTTTTCATTTTTGGATAAAAACTACGAGCAATTGTTAAAGTATCAATGGCTGTATTTTCGATTGGACCATAACCTAATTTTTTCGACCAAGCCTTTAAGAAGTTGATATCAAAATTTGCGTTATGTGCAACCAGAATTCTATTTTCAATAATTGAATAAATCTTTTCAAACACTTCTTCAATTGAAGGTTTATTTTCTAACATCTCATCGGTTATTCCTGTTAATTCAGTTGTAAATGCGCTTAAAGGTCTAGATGGTTTAATCAAAATATCAATTTTGGTACTTACCCCTGTTTTAGGAACATAAACTACCGCTCCAAATTCAATTATTTCATCGTACTCAGGAGAAAGTCCTGTAGTTTCTAAGTCGAAAAACACAAACTCATGTTCGTTTAATTTTTTATTTGAATCATTTTTTACAAGTCAATAGTCATCGTTGAGCATTGTCATTTCAACACCATAAATCATTTTTATCTGTTTATCTTGATCACGAGACTTATTAATTTTTTGTAAAGCCATTGCAGCTTCAGGAAAGGCTTGTACATTTAAATGGTCTGTCAGGGCAATTGCTTTATGATCTCACTTGCTAGCATAATCTAAATAATCTGAAATTGAACTAACCCCATCCATTACTGACATTTTTGAATGAGTGTGTAACTCAACTCTTTTTAGAGGTGCTAAATCTTTTCTTGAATTTTCAACACGGTCAATTTTTTTAAACTCATCTATATAAAAAACATTATCTTTGCTGTAATCATTTCATCTGATTGAACCACTCATTCCAATTCAGTCACCAATTTTGACATACTTTTCAAAATCTACACAATCTTTTTCTGGTTCATCAAAAAAATTACCAACCCCACTAGATCTTTGAAAGAAATTGGCCATTAAAGAGGAGGTGTCATCTGTAATAATTAAGGTGTAAATATTTCTACCACTTTTTGGGGAGAACTTGATGGTCTTTTTAAGAACACGAGCATGAATAACAACATTTTGGGCTCCCTCTTCGGTATCCATTAGGCTTTTATAAGTTGGGGCATCTAAATCTGATTTCGGTTTACGATAAAAACTTTTCTTTTCATTTGTGTTTTCTGCTACGCTTTGATTAATATTTTTTTCTAAATTAACATTGGCCTGCTCGCGAATTTTTTTAACCTGTTGATTAGCTTCTTGATAAGATTCGTTTGCTTGTTCAATAAAGTTTATTGAACTTGGTTTTATTTTTAAATCAAAGTCTAAATTATCAAATCCATAATCTTTAAATTTTTTCAAGTAATATTTAAAGTGACCATCTCAAATATCTTTTTGAGTTTCATCATCTACAATAAACTTGATTGTTCTGTTTTCGAAACTAAAATTCTCTCTAGTTAAGTTTTCAACAAAACCATTTTTAAAATCAGCTTTATATTTGATAAAAAATTGTAAGTAGTTCCAAATAATTTCTTGATCGAAATTTTTATTTAAAACCTGAAAAACCAGTTTGGTATTTCAAACTGGGTTGTTAATAATTTGGTTTTCAATATCAATAATAGTTTTAGTCGGTAAAAATTTTTCAACTTTTATTTTAACTGTCACACGATTTTTTTTAACATCAAAAACTGGTTTTCCAATAATCTTTGAATTTTTAAAGTGTTCTTCATGTTCATCGTCTAGATTAACATTTATTTTATCAAAGAATTTTTTTAGAGTTGTGTCCATTTATACCTCCTAATTTATATAAAGTCTTTTAGTATTACTACCAAGAAAATTGATAAGAATAACATTACTCCGATTAGAGTAATAAAAATTTTGAATTTTTCATTTAATTCCCTGCGAATACATAGTTCGATTAAGTTTTCTAAAAATCTATAACCATCTAGTGGTGGCACGGGAATTAAGTTTAAAACAAATAAATTGGCAGAAATAAAGGCGATATACAAGAAGAAACTATCAGCACCCGATGAAAATGTTAAAAGTGACTGATTGGCAGTTTGAAATGGAGAAGCTACTCCCGAGAAATCAAATGTCAACATTTTTCCGAAAGCTTTCATTATTTGTCAAGATTGAACAAATGTATCTCCTCAACCAAAAGCATATCCCTGCGATGAGTTTTTAAAATAACGATTTGGTGCAGCTATTCCAACTGAATTACCAGGAGCGAAATTAATTTTTGAATCAAAATTTGTTAAGTCTTTTGGATCATAACCTTGAGATCAATTTGTTAAAAATAAATTATTGTCATTTTTCAAATCTGAATTTTGCAAAACAGTTCCATCATAACGACCAACTTTTTTAAAAGCAAATCTAATAAAAGTTGTTTTATCTTCTTCAGCATTTTTAAATTTTAAGTTATTAATAAAATTGTAAACGGTTTTTTCATAAGTTGCTGCTTGATTTGAATCATAGTTATTGATTAATAATTTCTTTTCAACTTTGGGAGCATCTGTTAGAAATTGATCAGGTTTTTCAAAACCCTCGCTTTGAATATTATTAAATAAAAAAATGGTTTTATTCAAAGCATCTGGAGAGGTTTGAGCTTGATTATATTCTTGTTGAATAACTTGTCAACCCCAAATAACATATTCTTGATTGGGTGTTAAAATTTCTGAATTTCCATTAGAGTTCAAACTTTCTTTTAACAAATTATATGTTATTTGATTTGAATCGTATTGAGCCCCATAAAACTGCATATCATTTTTTTTAACTCCAGTGGCGGCATAAATTGTTGTAATCAAGAAAAGCGCTAACGAAAGGTTAAAAGCAATTCCCCCGATTATAATAAAAAACTTTTTCCATCTGGCAATATAATCCATTTTACGGCTATCTGGGATATTTAATTCGTCCTGTTCTCGTCCCTTTGGAGGATCAGCCTTGTCTGAGGCGATTGAACAATAACCACCAAAAGGAATCACCCTTAGAGTAAATCATGTTTCTTTAGTTTTGATGGTAAAGATTTTAGGCCCTAATCCAACTGAAAATTCATAAACATAAGCTTTACAAATCTTGGCGATAACAAAGTGTCCAAATTCATGAATTGTAATCACGACTTGTAAAACCAAAAGTCCCAGAATTAGTCCCAAGATAATTTCAAATCAGGCTGGCAAAATAATACCCCTCTCTATTTTTTAATTAATTTTTGAGTTTTACTCCTAATTAATAAATCATATTCTTTTATACTATTATAATCGTTTAACTCACAATTTTGAGAATTAATGAATATTTTTTCAACGATATCAGTAATCTGTCAAAACTCGATTTCATCATTTAAAAAGGCCTCAACTAGAACTTCATTGGCAGCATTCAAGCAAATCGCCTTAGAATTAAAACTATTTAAGCATTCATAAGCTCAAGCTATTGGTTTAAATCTTTTTTGATCAATTGTTTTAAGTTCTAATTTCTGTCAGTTTTTGAAATTAAGTTTTTGAAATTCAGGATGTTTTAGTCTTTTAGGAAAATTTAATCCATAGTTAATAACTTGGCTCATATCAGGTACACTTAGTTGGGCTTTAACCGAGAAATCTTCAAACTCTACCATTGAATGAACAATTGATTGAGGATGCAATAAAACCTCGATTTTCTTAGTTCGAAATAAGTGATAAGCTTCGATAATTTCAAAAGCCTTATTCATCATTGTAGCTGAATCAACTGTTATCTTAGCGCCCATTTTTCAGTTTGGGTGATTTAAAACCTGTTCTTTCGTGGTTTTTTTTGTTTCCTCAAGACTTAAATCTCGTAAACTTCCCCCAGATGCAGTTAAGTAAATTTTCTCAATCTGATTGCCCTCTTCTAAGCATTGAAGAATTGCTGAGTGTTCTGAATCAATTGAAATTATTTTTGAATTTAAAGATTTTTTTAATTCTTGATTAATTAGTTTTCCAGCAACTACCAAAGATTCTTTATTTGCTAGTAAAATTGTTAAATTTTTTTGAATCGCCTTAAGAGTTACTTGCAATCCATAAAATCCTGACAAGGCATTGACGATGACATCACCATTACCCAAAAAATTAAAAAGTTCACCAATTTGTGAATCTGAAAAGAAATTAATTTTAGGAAACTTGCTAACCAATTTTGGATCAAATTTAGTTGTATAGACATATTTTATCGAATCAAATTCCAGTAAAATACTCTCAAGCTTTTCTAAATTTTTACCAACTGAAACGGCTAATAAATTATACTTATTATTGTTTTTGATAACTTTCAAAGCTTGGATTCCCACGCTACCCGAAGCTCCAAATACAATTATATTTTTCATATTAGCGAATAAATAAAGTTATTATGAATACTACAAAAAATGCGAAGGTGAAAGAATCTAAACGATCTAAAACTCCACCATGACCAGGAATTATACGTGAGTAATCCTTGATATCCACTTTTCTCTTAATTCAAGAGAAAATCAAGTCTCCGAATTGACCAATAATTGAAAATATCGCAGAAAGACCAATGTATGAAAAGACTACGTAAATAGTGCTATTATTTTGTTGCATTGTCATTGTTAGTGGCGCAAAATCTCTAGTTGGTTTTAGAAAGAAAAACATTGATGCATATAGTGAACCAACTATAAATGCTACCAAAAACCCAATCGAAGCTCCCTCTCATGTTTTTTTAGGACTAATTGCTGGAGCTAATTTGGTTTTACCAAAACGCATTCCCCCAAGATAAGCAAATGTGTCAGTCAAAATAATAATCATTCAGATTCAAATTACTGTATTAAAACTGTAGAATGCTTTAAATTCACCCTTACCAGTTTCTGTCACTGATAAACATAAAATGGTGAAACCTTTGTAGGCTAAAATGATTAAAATAGTCATCGAGAAAGCTAATAAGCTTTTGATTAAAGTTGACTTTTTATTTAAATAACCATATGTTAAGTAAATCATTAATAAGATCGCTCCAATAGTTCAAAAAATTCAGGGTTTTAATCATTCGAAATGCAAATCTTCTAAAAACTTCAATGATGATTGACTTGTTACAACTAAGAATTCCTCAGATCTAACTGGGGTCACAAAAATAATTAATGAAAATATTATTGTTATTAAATGAATTCATCAATGCTTCAATCCTAAGGCACGATTCATTTCTCAAATACTAATAGAAATTAAAAAAACACTTCCCAATAAAGAAATAATGACAAAGTAAGGCGCACCGTCTCAATCATTAATAAGAGATGTATAGATGGCACCAGAAACTACATAAATTAGTAGTAATGTTAAAAGTACAATGGTTGACAAGATTCTAGCTTCTAAATTAGAAATCTCTTTTTTTCCTGTTTTAAATTCTTGTGAATTTTTTAGGTTCGAATCCTTAGATGAATTAGCCACTAAGTTTTTATTGTTATTCATCTGCTATGCCCCCAAATCTTCTATTAACTTTATTATAATATGAAATTGCCTTTTTTAAATCTTTTTGAGAAAAATCTGGCCACATTTTTTTATTAAAATAAATTTCTGCATAACTGCATTGCAACATCATAAAATTACTTAACCGAGTTTCTCCACCTGTTCTAATAACCAGATCAACATTTGGGATATCTTTTGTATAAAGATTATTCTTGATTAAAACATCATCAATAATGTCTAAATTTTCTTTTAATTTAGGCTGTTTTAAAACTATCTGTTTAAAACAGTGGGTTAACTCTTCTCAAGAACCATAATCAAAAGCAATTGTTAAAACTAGACCATTATTATTTTTAGTTTTTTCCTTGGCGTCCAAAATGGCTTTTAAAGTACTGGCTGGAATTTTACTCTCACGACCAATTCAATTGATTTTTATATTATTTTCCATAAAAAAATCAATTTTCCCATCGCTAAATATTTTGTTTGGAACCTCCATTAAAAAATCTACTTCTTTTTGAGGTCGATTTCAATTTTCAGTAGAAAAAGTAAAAACAGTTAAAAACTTAATTTCATGTTTATGAGCATAAATGCAAAAGTCCTTGATTTTTTCCATCCCTACTTGATGTCCATAGGTTCTGGCTTGGTTAATTTTTTTAGCTCATCTTCCATTTCCATCAAGAATTAAAGCCAAATGTTCTAGTTTCTCTTTCATTTTGCTCCTTCAAATTATTTTACAAAAATTAACTCTCTTCGAGCTGTTGTTATTTTTTTATAACCAGCTTGAGTGACCAAAAGATCATCTTCAATTCTAACTCCACCAAGACCTGGAATATAAATTCCTGGTTCTACAGTAATTACGTGTCCTGGTGCCAGAGTTTTATTACCCCCAACAGATTGATACGGTTCTTCGTGAATTTCTATCCCTAGACCATGACCAGTTCCGTGGGTAAAATATTTCCCATATCCTTTTTTGTCAATATAGTCAAAACAAATTTCATGAATTTTTTTAGCTTCAACCCCAGATTTAACAGCATCAATTCCCGCTTGTTGAGCATCAAATACGATTTGAAAAATTTCAAGCAACTTTGGATCTAGTTTATCCCCTAATGCAAAAGTTCTGGTTTGGTCTGAGGCATATCCGTTATAGAAGCATCCCATATCCAAAGTTACCAGTTCCCCGTTTTGAAGTTTTTTATCGCTTGGAACTGCATGAGGCATTGATCCGTTAACTCCAGAAGCCACTATTGTGTCAAAACTTAATTTCTCCGCTCCAAATTTTAAAAATGAGTCTGATACAAAACGAGCTAATTCTTTTTCGCTCATTCCCGGTTTAACATTTTTTAGTACGTCTTCAAATACTTGATTTGTTATATCACATGCTTTTTGAATTTGTTCAACTTCTCAATCATCTTTGGTAATTCTTAGGTTTTCAGTATTTATACTTATTAATTCTGCTTTTATTTTTTGGGTCATTATTTCACTATCTTTTACATAAACTCAGTCACTTTCAAAACCAACTTTAGATATTTTTTCCTCTAATAATTTCGAATTGATTAAATCAAAAACAGGACCAAATCCAATTATTTCATCTATATTTTGCAAGTCAGCTTTTTGTTGTGCGGCTGTTAAATAACGTCCATCAACAAATAAATAAGTTTTAGTTTTAGTTATTAAAATATAGCCCAGTGATGAATTAAATCGGCTAAATCAATAACGGTTTTGGGGTGAGTACAATAACATTGCTTCTACATTTTTTTCTTCCATAATTTTATGAACGATTGCTTTTTTATCTATTTTCATTTTAAACCTCTTCTTCATTAAAATTTTACAATAAAAAAATAGGAAAATACCTATTTTTTTTGCTTATGTATTTGATGGCTATTACATTTAAAACAATGTTTTTTAACTTCAATTTTTTCCTTTTTTTTGTCGTTTTTAGCTATATAGTTTTCTTCTTTACAGCTTGAACAACGAAGAATGACACCTTCACGCATTTTTTAAAGCCCCCTTTTAGTTTCTTAAATTTCCCAAATAAAATTTATTGGCAAATAAATAATAACACATTTTTTAATTATTTTTAAAAAATGTGATATTTTAATCATATTTCCTCATTTTTTGATAAAATAATAAAAATGAAAGCGAGTGTAATTATGAGAAAGTTATTAGCTATTTTAGCATCAACAAGCCTAATAAGTGCTGCTGGGGTAACAGTTGTTTCTTGTACAAATGAGTTGTCAAATTACAACACATTTAAAAAGTGAATTAAAAAGAGAGAGACATTTATTTTATATATTGGGGCTGAAGACTGTCCTTATTGTCAGAATTTTGTTAAATCAGCAACAGGTAAACCAGATGGAAATTTAGATGAATTTGAAAATCAGGTTAACAATGGTGATAATAAACGTTTTAACGATTTGACAGAAACTTATAACAATACCCTTTCAGACTTAAAGGATAAAAATAATCAAACTGAGATTGAAGATGAATTTAGAAATGGTTTTGGAGCCAAAGTTGATAAAGTTCAATTCCACCACTTTACAGAAGAGAAGAAAGAAACTGTTCAATCTAAAAAATGATTAACTAAGATCAAAGAATGAATTTTGGATGAATATAAAGAGCAATACAAGATTCACAACGTTCCTGAAACAGACCCTAACTATGTAACTAAGGACTTAACAATTGATGACTTAAAGATTAATTCAATTCCGGTTTATTTGATAATTCGTGATGGTAAATTGGTTAATATTGTTTCTGGATTTGACTCATTGGAAAACGGAGTTGGTCCCGAACAAGCCATGGACAATTTATTTAATGAATTTACAAGCTACTTTACAGATCCAGGTTCATTCTTCCAACCAACATCAACTGGTGGAGAAACTGGTGGTGAAGACGGAGATGGAGATGGTGGTGAAGGCATTGATGAGACTCAAACTTTATCTCCAAGCGCTGGAACCATACCTTTTGAAGATAAAATTTATGACTATCGTTTTCAAAAATAGAACTCCGTGAGTTCTATTTTTTTTATTCAATTTTGATCAAAAGATAAAAAACGAACAATAAATCGTTCGTTTTTTAATATTTAAAATGGTCCCCAGGGCCGGACTTGAACCGGCACGGGCGACAAAGCCCGCTGGATTTTAAGTCCAGTGCGTCTACCGATTCCGCCACCTGGGGATAAAAAATCCAAAAAATAATTAATATAAAATGGTGTCCCGTGCAAGATTCGAACTTGCGACCCACTGGTTAAAAGCCAGTTGCTCTACCGGCTGAGCTAACGAGACGAAAATGGCTGGGCTAGCAGGATTCGAACCGGCGCATGAAGGAGTCAAAGTCCTTTGCCTTACCGCTTGGCTATAGCCCAATAATGGTGGAGGGAGGCGGATTCGAACCGCCGAACCTTTCGGAACTGGGTTACAGCCAGCCGCGTTTAGCCACTTCGCTATCCCTCCGTTAATAATGGTGCTGACTAAAGGATTTGAACCCTCGACCTATTGATTACTAGTCAATTGCTCTACCAACTGAGCTAAGTCAGCGTAATTCTAAAATTTAGAACCTAAAACATTATACAAAAAATATATTACTCTTGTCAAGAAAAAGAGCTAAAAAATTTCATAAAAAAAGTACTCGGGCGGAGCACTTATTCGTCATTTTTGAATAAAGAAAATTTAAAAATTAAAAATTTGATAGGGCTAAACAAATCATTATAATTTTTTTCTTCAAAAAGACATAATTATTATACGACTTTTAGTAAATTTAAACAATATAAAAAACTATTTTTTAGTCCAATTAATTACTTAATATCAAGATCGCTAATGACTTTTATTATTACTGGTTCATTGAAAGCTTTTTTACTAATTTCAAAGGTTAGTAGAGCCTGTTTGGTAAATTCCTCACTCACGGCTCTATTTGTTTTCAAGGTCATTACAACCTCACCTGCACTAACTTTTTCACCAGAGACCTTATTTAGGGTGATTCCGGCGGCGAAATCAATTTTCTCTTCCTTAGTAGCACGACCAGCACCGATCTGCATTGCTAAATAACCCAATTTATTTGTATCAGTATAGCGGATAAAACCTGAATCTTTGGCTTTTATTTCAATGATATTTTTAACTTTAAAACTTTTTTCATAGTTTTCAATAACACTAAAATCTCCACCTTGAGCTTCAACAAAAGCCTTCAAGATTGGGGCCCCAACTTTATCTTTGATTTTCTCTTGGACAGCCTTTTTAGCATCACTTAATTTGTTAAAAATCCCTGCTTGTAGCAAAGTAATACCAACTGCTTCCTGGGTTAACTCATTTAAGTCATCTGGTCCATTACCAAGCAAGGTTTGATAAGCTTCGTAAACTTCATTTGCATTACCAATTTCGCGACCTAAAGGTTTATCCATGTCAGTAATCATAGCAGCAATATTGCGATTATGTTTTTTACCGATTTCAACCATAGCTTGTGCTAATTTTGTTGCTGAATCGATATTGTCCATAAAAGCACCACTACCCATTTTAACGTCCAAAATAATCCCGTTTCCCGCGATAGCTAGTTTTTTTGACATTATACTTGAAGCGATTAAAG
Organism: Spiroplasma endosymbiont of Panorpa germanica; assembly: GCF_964019765.1. Classification (NCBI taxonomy): domain Bacteria; kingdom Bacillati; phylum Mycoplasmatota; class Mollicutes; order Entomoplasmatales; family Spiroplasmataceae; genus Spiroplasma; species Spiroplasma endosymbiont of Panorpa germanica. Next base: position 618,486 of record NZ_OZ026461.1, read on the forward strand.
GAATTGAATCTACAGTACCCGTTACATCTCTTAGAGCATACATTTTCTTGTCTGCAGGAACAATGTCTTGAGATTGAGAAATAATACTCATTCCTACTTTATTAACAATTTCTTCAAATTTGCTTTCAGAAATCTCCCCAGTTCAACCGGGACAAGATTCTAACTTATCAATAGTTCCCCCAGTTTGACCTAAACCACGTCCTGAAAGTTTGGCAACTTTAATACCAAAACTAGCAACTAAAGGAGCGTAAATTAGCGAGGTTTTATCCCCAACTCCCCCAGTTGAGTGCTTATCAGCTTTAAAGCCAGTAACCCCTTTTAAATCATAGGTTTTACCACTCTTGATCATGGCTCCTGTTAGAAATGAGGTTTCAGTGGCATCCATTCCTTGAAAGTATATTGCCATTGCCATTGCACTCATTTGATAATCTTTAATTTCATTTGAAATAAATCCTTTTATTAAGTATTCAATTTCTGCTTGAGTTAAACTTAAGCCCTTTTTCTTTTTAGTAATTAATTCTGCAAAATTCATATCTTACCTCTACGAAAAAACTATTTTTTTTCTTTTTTCTTTTTCTTGGTTTCTACTTTTTCAAAATCTTTATATTTTTCCATGTTTTTAACCACTTCTTTACGAACGTTATTGGTTAAAATATCAGTTTTAATCGAAATAAACTTCTCTGGTAGTAATGGCTTTCCAAAAACCACTTTTATAACCACTTTTTTAGGTCTCTTTTTGGCGAAAACATAATGTGAGTCAATAATGGTTACTGGTACAATCGGCACATAAGCTGATTGAGCTATTTTCATACTTGCTCCTTGAAATTCACCAATTTCTTGATTACCACTTCTAGTGCCTTCTGGGAAAATTACTAAGCTTCTATGATATTGATTTAGTAATTCTTTCCCCTCTTTATAAGCATTTAAAGCACTTCTTGGGTTTTGACGGTCCAATGGGATTGCATCAATTAATTTGATAAATCTTCCAAAAGTTTTATCCTCTCATAACTCTTTTTTTGCAATAAAAGCAATTGGTTGTTGACGAGAGAAATCATTTAATGCAATCAAGGCCACTGAATCAAAGTTTGATTGATGGTTTGGAGCTAAAATAACTCCTCGATCTAATCAGTTCTCAATATCAATAACTTGAATTTTAACATCTAAAAGTCACATCATTCTTCGAGAAAACTTTTTGATTCAATAGTAACGATATTCTTCACTATATGAATTTGGATCTTTTTTAATACGACGTGCCATTTTTTTGGCTTTTTTCATATTCATTCAAACGATGAATCAAATTAAAAACAACTTTCATTTATTGAAGTTTTTACTTCCCCGGTCTTTTTCCTTGACCTCTTTTTTATTTTGTTCCAAATTTTCTTCAATGTTTGATTCTTCTTCAGGAAGTAAAATTTCGTTTTTTTCTAATTCTTTTTTATCTTTCATTTTAATATTTCCTTTCATATTTTTTTACAACAAATTTTTCCCTGTCAATTTCGCTATATAATTTAAAATCATTTCAATTGATTTCAGGAAATTTAGTATCTCCGTCATATTCCTCTTTAATAAAGCTAACTATAAGTTCGTCAGCATATGGTAAAAACATTTGATAAATTTGCGAGCCTCCAATTACAATTAATTCGTTGGCTTTTTTTTGATATTGTTCAATCAAATCATTGATATCACTTATTATTTTAATCTCATTATCTTGAAATTTCAAATTTTCTTGTCTTGATATAACTAAATTCTCACGATTAGGAAGCGGCTTTGAACCAATTGCCTCAAAAGTCTTGCGACCCATGACAATAGTTTTGTTAGTTGTGTATTCCTTAAAAAATTTCATCTCTTCGGGTATTTTTCACGGCAGTTGGTTATTTTTACCAATTATTCCGGCTTGAGTTTGAGCTCACACCAACTTTATCATTAAACCGCCACCAGCCCTTTTATTCTAGGATGAAATTCATAATCTACCAAAACAATGTCTTCTGGGGTTAAGTTGAAAATTGATTTAATACCATCTTTAATTTTTATTTTTGGCAGTTTTTTTGGTTCTCTTGTTAATTGCTCTTTCACTTGCTCAATATGATTTAAATATATATGAGCATCCCCGATTGTATGAACAAATTCTCCCGCTTCAAGTCCAACTTCTTTTGAAATCAAGATTAATAAAAGTGCATAACTGGCAATATTAAATGGGACACCAAGAAAAATATCACCACTTCTTTGATAAAGTTGCAAGTTAAGTTTTCTATCACCGCTCACATAAAACTGAAACATTGTATGACACGGAGGTAAAGCCATATCCTCAACTTCACTTGGGTTTCAAGCAGAGATAATATGTCTTCTTGAATCGGGATCGTTTTTTAAATTATTGATTAAGGTTTTCAACTGATCTTTACCATTAAAATTTCGTCACTGTTTACCATAAACGGGTCCTAAATTCGCATGTAAATCTGCAAATTGATAATCTGTGCGAATCTTCTCAACAAATGTGGATAAATCCTCACCTTGATATTCCTTTGATTTTTTATATATTTCAAATGGTCATTCATTTCAAATATTTACATTATTATCAACTAAATATTTAATGTTAGTGTTCCCAGAAATAAATCATAGTAGTTCAACAACCACAGCATGAAAATAGATTTTTTTGGTTGTCACCAATGGGAAACCCTGAGCTAAATTATAGCGATTTTGAGTCCCAAATAAAGAGATTGTCCCAGTTTTAGTTCGGTCGGCTTTTTCAACCCCGTTTTTTAAGACATTTTTAACTAATTTTAAATATTCTTGCATTTTATCACCACAATTATTATAAACCAAAGTTAATATAAAAAAGATTCCATTAAGGAATTTTTTAATCTTTTTTAATAGCCATTCCCACTGCAAAGCGTTTTTCGTGACTCAAAGAAATTAGAGTTTTCTCAAAACCAAAACTAGTAATAAATGGTTTCTCATTTTCATAAGAAATGTTGATTTGATTCATTGGCACCGGTTTTTCTAAAGTTTTTAAAACAGCTTCTTTAACCGCTCATCGACCCGCTAAAAACTCTCTTTTATTTTTAAGAGATTTTTTTTGATTTAATATTTTAATTTCGTCAAGGTGAAGTACTAAATTAATAAATCTGGTTTTTAATTTTATTCTTTTCACTGAAACAATGTCAATTCCAATTTTTTCCATTAAATTCACCTACGCATAATCTACAATATTAGCTCAATCTTTAAAGGAGTATTTCTGATTCGTGTGGTAATCCAAACCAGTAAAGGCATTTATAACATTACCTGAACTTACAACTTCTAAACCAGCAATTAAACCAAGACTTGAATAAAATGATGGCAAAAAACTACCGTTTCCATATTCTTCGTTCATCATATTGACAATATAAAGGTTTTTAAAGAAATTATAGGTTCTACGACCGTTCCTTAAAACATCGATGACACTATTACTTCGTCCTGGAGTTTTGGAAATATCATTTTCTAGCGAATCTGCCACTTTTATAAATTCATTATTTGTAGCAGTAGTATTTTTAGTAAAAAATTTAACAAAGTCTTTTTCACCCATTTGTGCTATTTTTTCTTGTTTCATAAAAGTTTCTAGCTGATTTTTTAAAATAGTAAAGCTTCCATACGAGAAGTTGAACTGAGTTTTTTCTTCAAAACTTGAAGATAAGTTATCAGAATTAACATAAGATTCATATAGAGCTGCTGTCATTAATGAAGATTCAGTGACGATTCTAAATAAACTTTGAGCTTCTCTTGGCATTGATAAACTACAATTGCGGACATCAGTTTTTAAGTAATTATTGGTTGAGTAGTTTTCAACAAACATATTATTAATAAAATCAGAAATCTCCCAAGTATTCTCAATCCCGTTATCATTAAAGTGATTTGCTGTGGTAATAACCGGGATTACAACAAATTTTGAGATACAATCAGCATTGTAATAGAAACCAAATTTTGGGATTCAACGGTAGATATTACCTGAAACTGATTTTCTAAAGTACTCATTCCCAGATCTATAAACTTTTTGAACATTTTCAAATGATAAATCTCCATCAGCAATACTTTGCTCTGTTAAAGCCTGATTAGAGGTTTTAAAAAGCGGATTGGAAGCAGCACTAAAGATTGCAAAGGCTGCTAAAAGTCCCAATGAAAGACCTACGATGGCCCCCAGTAAAGCATTAACATGAGAGTTTATTTTAATTGCGATTAAATGTCTTTTAGCGAAAGTAAAGTATACAATAATAGCTACTAAGTTGATTGCTACAAAAAATATTATTTGAAAAACCATATTTAAAACGACTGCAACGATGGCATTAATAAAATCAACAACAAATTGTTGAGTATTAACGCTGATCCCCTCACCCTCAGATCCAAAGAGTTTAATTATTTCATTGAACACTGTTTGAAAAATTCGGTCAAAATCACCAAAGGCGTCAATCAAACCTTGCAAATTTAGAAGCGGACTTATTTTGGCTACTGATGAAGTTGTCAGCATAGGAACTAAAAATATTATTAAAATCGCGACTAGAACATTAACTGTTCCAAAATACACCATAACTCAGGTCCCACGTTTTATTCCCCAAAGGGTAAAAAACAAAATTACCATAAATATTATTAAATCGTAAAGCCATCATGGGCCAATATTTATTAACATTTGTGTTCCTCCTTAGGATGTGTGCAATATTATAATTATACATTTTTTTAAGATTTGTTTATAATAAATAGAAGAGGTATTTTAAAATGACTGATTTTAGCAAAGAACAAAATAACAATTGTTTTATTGGCACTGACGAAGTTGGGGTTGGTGATTTTTTTGGACCACTTGTCGTGGTTGCTTGTTTTGTAAGCAAAGAAAATATAAATAACTTTGACATTTTTGAAAAGATCAAAGATAGCAAGCAAATTACTAATGAAAATATTTTCAAGATTTATGAGAAAATTAAGAACATTGTTAAATATAGTGTTGTTGTAATTGATAATGAAAAATATAACAGTATTTATGACAAAGTTAATAATAGTCACGTTCTAAAAGCACTGGGTCACAATCGAGCGCTTTTTGATTTAATCAAGAATAACCCAGAATTAAGCGATGCCCAAATCATTATAGACGAATTTGTGAATAAAAGTAAATATTTTGAATATTTAAAAATGTGAGAGAAAAATATTGTCACTGAAAATGTTTGCTTAGTTCAAAAAGCTGAAAATAAGTATTTGGCAGTAGCTTGCGCAAGTATTATTGCGCGAGCTTACTTTTTGATGGCAATTAAGGATTTAGAGAAAAAAACAAATTTGAAACTTCCCCTGGGTGCTAGTTCGCAGGTTAAAGAATTAGTTAGAAAATACAAAAAAGAGCACCCTGATAAAGTTAAGACTTTTATCAAAATGCACTTCAAAGATATTTAATTATTTTAAAATTTTAAGTTTAATAATCGGTTTGCTAGAGTAAGTTATTTTAACTTCATCTAGCATTTTTTTAGCGGCAATATTATCTTCGCTATTTTCATACTTGTTAGATCCATAATAGACATGTTTAATGCCTGCTTGAATGATAACTTTAACACATTGATGGCATGGAAATAATGTAGTATAAATTATGCACCCAGATAAATCCCCTCTAGCAGAAACAATAGCATTCATTTCTGAGTGGACTACATATGGGTACTTATTATCAAATTGATTTTCTTGATTGCGATCCCATGGAAAGCTGTCGTTGGAAATCCCTCGAGGAAAACCATTATAACCTGAACTTATAATTTGATTGAGGTTATTAACAACCACACAGCCAACTTGAGTTTCAGGGTCTTTGCTGCGCATTGCATTCAATTCGGCGATTGCCATAAAATATTCATCTCAAGAAATATAGTTTGTTCGTGATTTTACCATTAGATAGACACTAAAACTAAATTATCACCGTCAATGATAAATTGAGATTTTCAACCGATTTTACCAATAATTTCATTAGCCATTTCAACTTTTAAAAAGCCTCTTTGGATATACATTCCCAGTGAATTAATTGTTGAATTGTGCATTGCTGGAATGTATGTTGGTACTAATAGCATAATTAATGGTAGGAATAAAAATGTAGCTACAATGAAGTATCCCGAAAATAAACGACCACTAAATCCATCTTTGTAATTAGAATTTAAAATAATCGATAATCCCATTCCTACACAGAATCCTGCTGAAATTACTCAATAAGTTGATTCGTTTAGTTCGAATAAAGGAAACATGAATATGAAAAACCCTGGGTAAATCATTTCTTTTTTAGTTAATATAGAAATAACATCATGCTTACCTGATACTTTAATCAATAAAGCCCCAAATAAAATAGCAGAAATTACAATTGGTCCTCCAAATACTTTTGAAGGTATTAAAATTGAAAAAATTAAACCACAAATAATGTAACCCACAAAGATGATTACCATCATTTTAAGGGCCCCAATAAGGTTTTCAGTATAAGATGATAATTTCTTTAATGCGTAAAAGTTGATTCCAATAATAATAAAGTCAGTAATTAAAGAACCTGTTGCTCCTGAAAATCCGTATGTAAACACTCTTCAGAATTGACCACCCAAAATTGTTAAATTAAAGTTAGTTCCCCCAGCAAATAATTTAATTGAATCGGGATCAAAACCAACGACTCCTCCAGAAAAAAATGTTAAATAAAGGAATATTAAAATTGGGACGAATGAAAAAAGCGCAGTTGCAATTCAAGTTCCAATTAGTTGTCCACCTTGAATTTTATTATGGAACTCTTGAAACTTTTTACTTACATCACTATTTTTATCGTCTAGATCCTCAATTAATTTCTTAACTTGTTCTTGATCTTTTAAATCAACGATTATTTCATCATCTGCTTTTTTATCTGAAAACTTCAACTTATCAATATTTGCAAAAAAAGGTTTTAGTTTGGTAACTAAATTATTTTTATCCCCAAATATTTTAATGTCTGATTCAACAGTTTCATCCTTGATGTTTGTTGAATTGTCTAAGTAAATTCATAATATCTCGATTTTCTCACGACTTGCGTTTTTTGATTTTTTAGCAATGTCATCAATAATTGCATCATTTCTAAAATCGCCATCTCCGGAAGTGGCTTTAATTCTAATTATTTTTATCTTGGCATTACTGTTGTATAAATATGAAATTTCATCGTTATTTTGTGTTTTTTGTGGTTTGTACCCCTCTTTTTTAATAAAGTAATTCACTAAAGTAAGGCGGTTATTTGTAATCTCTGATTTCATAGCATTTTCCTAACTTGACTTTCTTAACATATTTATTTTATCATTAAATCACTCCGGTGGGTCAATTTCGAAAAACATTTTTTCACCTGTTATCGGATGTAAGAATGATAATTTTCAAGCATGCAAGTATTGACCATATTCTGATTTTTTATCGCTCAAATGACCATAAACTTGATCACCATAAATTGGGTGTTTAATAAAGTTGAAGTGGACTCGAATTTGATGAGTTCTTCCTGTCTCAATAACACAACTAACTAGAGTATGACTTTCAAATCTCTCCAAAACTTTGAAATTAGTCTTGGCATACTTACTATTTTTTTCAGTAACAGCCATTTTCTTGCGATCACCTGGGTGTCTACCAATTGGGGCATCAATTATTCCTTCATTTTCAAGAATAATCCCATGAACGATTCCTAAATATTCTTTATGAATTTCTTTATCTTTAAGCATTTCAGTTAGCTTTTTATGAGCCTTATCGTTTTTGGCCACAACAAGCAAACCGGTTGTTTGTTTATCTAGACGATGAACGATTCCTGGGCGATTAACTCCACCAATGGTTGATAAATCTTTAATGTGGTACATCAAAGCATTAACTAAGGTTTGTGAATAATTTCCAATGGCTGGGTGTACCACCATATCATTGGGTTTGTTAACAACGATTATATCATTATCTTGATAAACTATTTCAATATCAATATTTTCTGGTAGTATCTCTGAGGATTGAGCTTCAGGAATAATAACTTCAACTAAATCTCCAGCCTTTATTTTAAAGCGCGCTGGCTTGACTTCCCCATTTACTAAAACTAAATCATCGTTAATCAATTTTTGAATGTACGAACGCGAAAATTCATATTCTTCTTGACAACTATTAAAAATAAATTTGTCTAGTCGATCTTGTTCTGAAACTGTAAAATTTATTTTATTCATAAACTATTCCTCTTTTTTCTTATCGGTTTTTTTATCTTCGATTTTTTTCTTAGTATTTTTGACTTCGGGTTCAAGTGCTTCGCTGTCTACTTGAGATTTTTGTGAATTTATCATTTCCTCTTCTAGACGTTTATTTTCTTTTGACTCCTTGATAAATCCTGCAATTGTTGCAGGGAAAGCCACCACAACAAAGTAAACCACAGCAACATTAACTCATAAATCAGCAATATTGAAAATATAACCATCACTTCCTAGAAAGCTAAAATCTCAGACTAGAAAATCAACAACTCCACCTTTAATACCACTACCTGGTACTGCTGGGGCTCATGCTCGAGCTAGTAAATTAGCTCAGCTACCTGCTAACAAAATTGTAATTCCTATTAATCAAAAACGATCATTTACAAAAACAAAAATTAATGACATTATCAGGGTTACCAGCGTGGCTATTGTAATCGCCAAACCGACATTATCAGAGTTCATTCCATAAGCTGCACCCGGGTTTATTATGTAGTGAAGTTTTAAAAATCCAGGGATTAAACTACCTTGTTCATTATATGACATTTTGGCCACGACTATTCCTTTTGTAATTCAGTCGATGGCAACCAAAGAAGCAAAAATTGGTAAACAAACTATTAGTTTAAATTTTCATTCATAGTTATGCTTAACTAAATATGTTTTAAAATTTTGAAAAAACAAACTCAATACCTCCTTGAAAATTTATTTCTTAATTACTAAGAAGCAACGTTCACACAAGTCTTCAGTTTTTAATGTTGAAAAAATTCCTCAACATCTCTCACATTTAAGACCTTCGCGAAGTTTTATGCTTACTTTACCTATTTTACCTATAAAATTTGGATTTGCTACTTTTTTAAATTCAACTTGACTAACAATCAATATTTGACTTAAGTCAATTATTTTACTCATTTCCTCAAATTCTTTACTAATTTCTATTTCCACTTGAGCTTCAAATGATTTTTTAATGATTTTTTCATTACGCGCTAACTCTAAGGCTTTATTAATCTCATCACGGAATTGCATGAATAAATCTCATTTTTTAACAAACGCTTCTTTGTTAATAAAGTCCTGTTTTTTAATATCTAATAAGTGAACTGATTCTTCTTTTTTAATAAATTTAATGTTATCATAAATTTCTTCACTAGTGTGAATTAAGATCGGTCTTATTGTATCAATTAAAACTCATAATTGCTCGTATAAAATTGTTTGAACTTGACGGCGACGTAAATTATCACTTTTCTCAATATACAAGATATCCTTAATAAAGTCTAGGTAAAATGCTGATAAGTCATTATTTACATAGTTATTTAATAATTGGTAAACCAAGTTAAATTGATAACTATCATAGGCTTGAATAATTTTTTGCTTAAATACTGATAATTTATGCAAGCTATATTCATCTACTTGAGTTAGTTCTTTTTGATAATTTTTACTTGGATCAAAGTCCTCTAAATTAGTTAAAATAAAGCGAATTGTGTTTCTGATTTTTCTATAAGATTCACCAACTTGTTTTAATATTTCTGGTCCAATTTTTTGATCATCAGTGTAATCTGTTGATGCAACTCAAAGTCTTAGAATATCCGCTCCCATTTCATTAGCAATTCCAATTGGGTCAATTGTGTTACCAATTGATTTTGACATTTTTTTACCCTTTTCATCATTGGTCATTCCGTGAGTGATTAATTCCTTGTATGGAGCTTGACCATCTCAAATAACTGAGTTAACTAAACTAGAGTTAAATCAACCACGATATTGGTCGTTTCCTTCTAAATAAACATCAAATGGTCGTTTAAATTCTGGGAATCTTTCTTGTAAAGCTAAATTTGAACATCCCGAGTCAAATCAAACATCTAATATGTCTGTTTCCTTAGTTAGATTTTTATTTTGTCAATTTTTTGGTAAGAAGTGATCGGCTGGTTTAGTGAATCAAACGTTTGTTCCCTCTTTGGCTAAAATATCGATTGCATAATTTACTACCTCAGAGTTTAAAACTAATTTTTCATTGCTGTCATAAAATCCAATGATAGGCACTCCTCAAAGTCTTTGACGAGAAATGGTTCATTCCTCGCGACCTTCAATTAATGATCTTAATCGGTTTTGACTTCATTCTGGTTTTGTTTTTACATTATCAATTTGCTTCACGATTTGGGGGATTACTTGTTTTAATCCTACAAATCATTGTGCAGTAGCTCTTCAAATAACTGGTTTTTTAGTTCTTCAATCATGAGGGTACGAGTGGGTAATTCATTTCATTTTCAACAGATTTTGGTTGGCTGTTAATTTTGAACCCACAATCTTATTTGCATCATCATAGAAAATCCCGATTAAATCTTTATCCTCAATAGTTTTATCAAAATAACCAGCATTATCAATTGGAGCGAATGCCTGCATTTTCTCGCGCTTAACAAGTAAATAGTCATCCTCACCAAATCCCCCAGCTGTATGAACTAAACCAGTTCCAGATTCACTTGTAACATGATCTCCTAAAACTACCTTTGACAATTTTGTCTCATAAAGTGGGTGTTGGTAAGTTGAATTTTCTAAAACTTTTCCTGTAAATGTTTCTAAAATTTTAACATCTTCTCAACCGATTGTTTCTGTAACTGTTTTCAATAAATCTGTGGAAACAACAAAACGACGTTTATCATTTTTAACTTTCACCAATGAATATTCAATTTCACTTCCCGCCGCAATTAATTGATTGGCTGGAATAGTTCAAGGAGTTGTTGTTCAGATTACGAAGTAATCTTTTGCGCTATTTTTTCAAGCCTTAGTAGTAACAACTTTAGCTGCAATATACATACTTGGTGACTTAACATCTTGGTACTCAATTTCAGCTTCTGCTAATGCCGTTTCACTTGAAGGTGATCAAAAGATCGGCTTCAAATCTTTGTAAACTAGGTTTTTTTCAACTAATTTAGCAAATAGCTTTAATTGACTAATTTCAAAACTTGGGTCTAAAGTACGATAAATAACGTTTTCGTCTGTAAAAATCCCTAAACGTTTGAAACCTTTTTTTTGATTTTCGATTTGTTCAATTGCATAATTTTTACACAAGTCTCTAAAAACCTCAGGACTCACCTTTTTTCTGTCTACTCCAGTTTTGGCGATGGCTGTTTCAATTGGTAGTCCATGAGTGTCTCATCCCATAATATATGGAGATTTATATCCACTACTATTTTTTCAACGAACGATAAAATCCTTTAAACTTTTGTTCAAAGCATGTCCAACATGGATATCTCCATTTGCATATGGCGGCCCATCATGGAGAATAAATAACGGTTTTTCGTTGTTTAATTGTAATTTCTTATTGTAAATATTTAACTTTTCTCAGCGTTCTTGAATTTTGGGTTCTTTTTCTTTCAATCCCGCTCTCATGTCAAAATCTGTATTTTGTATTAAAAGTGTTTCTTTGTAATTTGCCATTTTTGTCTCCTTATAAAATAAAAATTCACCCCATTAAGGAGCGAATTAGCGCGGTACCATCCTTGTTTGCATTAAAAATGCCTCAATTTAAAATTAGTGAATAAAAAAATCAAGTGATAGGTTTTAAAAATAAATACTAGTTCGCACCAACCACCAGTTCTCTGAAAATTATTATTTTAAAACCCTTGTCTTAACTAACTATATTATAACTAAAAAAATAATTTTGTTACATATTTTCTAATAATTCTTCTTTAATTATATGAGCAACTTTTGCGATATCGTTTTTCTCAAAATTAAATATCTTTTCATTTCTAACTAAGAAATTATCAATAACTTGCAAAAAGCTTTGTTCATCGTCTTTAAAATCTCTTAGGTTAATTAATAATTTTGTTATTGCTTGTTTAACATTATATGAGAAATCCAAAGATCTCATAATTATCTTTTCAGCATTGTGATTTGCTACATCAAAAACCTCTTTGGTTTTTGCAACCCCTTCGTCCAAATATTGGTGTTTTGCACGCAAAACTTCTAATTCTTGTCGGAGGTGCAAATTTTCATCTTGAAGAAATTTTAATTTAGCAAAATATTCATTATTTTCATTCGATGAACTCATAATAACACTCCTATTCTTTTTTATTATTCCTACTTTTATCATTTTTGTCAATATCAAATTTAACTTTATAATTAATTGAGCGCATTTTTACACGATAAACTCTGATTTCGAGTTCACGAGTTTTATTAATAGCCTCTAAAGTTTGCAAATCAGAAATTCCTTTAATTTCATCGATGTATTTCAATCCGCGAGCTTTAAACGATCTAAAGCCAGTTGCTTCAATTTGATGAAAACGATTCGTTCAAATAAAATTAATCAGAATTATCAAGGTAAAAACTATAATCATTATGATTGTTACTAAATATGGGATTCATAATTGCCCATTAAAACCAAAATCCACAGATCATTTCAGCTCTGAACCACTATAAAAATCATATTTCATATTGGGAGCGTTAACTCATGCTGCTTGAAGGACATTAATCATATATCGATGTGGTATGAAATATAACAAGATCTTTAATCACTCATATTGAATAATTAGGTGATATGGGAAACCCAAACCTAAAAGATAAGTAATAAAGAAATAAAGCAAGGTTGCTATTGCCAATATCACTTGTTGAGATTTAAAGGCAATATAAATAACATAGCTCAATAAGATTGAAATAAGTCAAATTAAAAATAAACCTGTTAATAGCATTGCTCAATTAATTTGAGATAAGTACTCTCTTTGTTCGACAAAAAATATTTGTCCAATTCCAAAAACCAACAAAGTTACAAACATACAGTTAAATAGATTAAATGAAAATATCGCAAAGAACTTAATCGAATTAGGAATTGGTGAGTTATCTAAACGTGTGCTAAATCCCTTAATTCTTCAATCCGAAATGGTTCTCAAAAATGTGCTAATAGAGTTTCTAGCAATTCCAACAGCCACAGCGGAAATCAATAAGAACGGATCATCTTGTTTAAAAGATAGCCAAATAATCAGGGTCAGAATTGTTACTCCAATTCCTAGAGAGATATTAACATAACCTTTTAGTCAGTTTTTTCATTGGAGTCGATAAAGAATTAAAATTGTTATAAAATTGTTTCTCATTATCTTGGACCCCCTTTGAATGGCTTGGGAGGTTCGCCAATTTTCTCAGCCGTTTTTCTACCTGAATCAATATTTTCAATTTCTTGAATGCTTCTAGCTTCTTTAAAACGATAAATACGGTTTAGATGTTTGTGAATTCCCGGATAACCTTTAAATCTTTTGGCATTATACGAAAACCTTTTATAAAAAATTATTGAAATTCAAATTCCTGAGATTAATATTAACAATCCAGTAACTAAGTATGGGATTCAGATTTGATTCAAATATCCAAAACCATTTTTAGCAAATGTTCCATCCCCCATTGGATAGGACATCGTGGTGTCTCCGATTCATCCCGCTTGCATTAAATTTAGAACATATCGGTGCGGGAAAAAGTAGGTTATGATATTTAAAGTGTCATTTGAGTTAATTAAATAATAAGGAACTCCTAATCCTAACATGTACATTGGAATGAAGTAAAATCAGACAAATATTGAAATTATCACTTCGTTATTTTTAAAACTAAAAGCCACAATAATTGCAATCAAATTTGATAATATAATCATTAGAAATAATGAGCTAATAAAAATTAATCAATTAACATTTTTTAACAACAAACGTTGCTCAGGAAATAACATCCCGATTCCAAATAGTAAAAAAATTACCATAAAGTTCATTACAAAATTAAAACTCAAAAGCGAAAATACTAAAACCCTTTTTGAAATTGGTGTTAGCAAGAAGGCTTTTACTAGATGTTTGTTGTTGAAATCATTTATCGTACGTCCAAAATTATACAGCGAGTTTCTAATTACAGCAATCCCGATGGCTGATGCTAGTAAAAATCTATCAGTTTCCACACCTTTATTTTTAAACATCAATCAGCAAATTAGGGTAAAAGTCGTTAAAACAACTCCCAAAACAATATTTGTAATATCTGTTCAATAATTATGAAATTGAATTTTTCAAAGTTTTTTAAAAATTATTCAATTTTTCTTCATAAAAATTCCCTCTAACTATTTTAAATTACGTTTAAACTTCTTGTAATTTCGTCTTTCAATTTTGATGGTTTTTAATTCTTTGCGAATATATTTTTGTTTCATTTTTTCCAATTCGCTTTGTTGTACATTAATATTTAAAAGTTGTTTCTTTTTGCCTCCAAAAATAATTTCATTATTTCTAAAGATTGATTTAATATTGTTATTTAAGTATTCTAAGAATTGTTTAATTTCTTTTTCAATTTTTTTTAGTTTCTGGAACTGTGAATTTCGCTTAGCAAATTTCTTAATTTTTTTTAGCTCAACTTTTGCTTTCTTATTATTTAATTTAATGAGTCTTCTAACTGCAATTACATTTTCTTTTTCCAAACTCTCATTTGACAACTCCACGATTTTATTATTTATCTCGTCGAAGTAAAATAAAGTATTCTCCACAAAAATTTCATAAGAACTCTCTTTAACAAATGGATATTTCTCAAAGATTTTTTCAATTTGTTTTTTCAAGCTAACTATTTTATTATTATAATCTTTTAAAATTGGTTTAAAGAATGGATCTGGTTTAGGCTTGATAATTTTAGAACTAATTTCATTGCTAATTTTTTTAATGTAGTTGGCAGCTGATAAGTAATTTTGCTCCAAGTCAAAGATGCTACGGTCATCAATTATGTGTCCATCATTTAGAAAAATAACTCTTGAGGCATACTGATCAATGAAATCATGGTCTGGTGAAACTATAATCAAGGTTCCGTTATAATTTTTTACAAAACTTTCAAAAAATTCAAAAATTCTTGTTCTAAAATTATAACCAATCGATGAGGAAATTTCATCCACCACTACCAATTCTGGTTTGTGAAAAAAGGCTAAAAATAAACTAAACATTTGCAAGTTAACAACGCTTAATTTAGACAAGGCTTTATTTAAAAAAGCATTGATTTCAAAAACCTCAATCAAAGTTTGAACTCAAACTTCATCTTCAATTGCGAAAATATTTCTATACAAATCAATAATATCTTTAGTGATGAAACCACTTGGTCAATTTTGATCGCGAAATTGAATTCCTACAGATTCAAAAACTGAATCTTGAGTGAAATAATAATCAATAAATCCCGCACTCTGAACCAGATTATTGGCAATAATGCTTGCCAAAACACTTTTACCACTACCATTAGCTCCCAAAAAAGCAACGATTTCATTTTGATAAATTTTTAGATTAATTTTTTTTAAGGCCCAAGCACCCTTCTTAAAAATTTTAGAGACGTTGTTTAATTCTACTAAAATGCTTTTTTCGTTTTCTTTCATTAATAAAGCTCCTTAAATTATTTATTGATTATTAATAATGAATTGATTTGAGACCTTCATATATTCATCATAGTTTTTTACAATAGCTTTTGTATGTCCCCCAGATTCAAATAATTTGATTTCATTACCAGGATTTTTTTCAGCTTTATTTTTTGCTTCATATATTTTAACACTATCTTGGTAGTGAGTAACATTATCATCGATTGTGTGAATTAACAAAATCGGAAAACTCTTCAAGTTTTTGGGGATCAACTTTAAATAGTCTAAATTTTCTAAATTAACATTTTTTTCCTCACGATAAATATCAATGATATCTTTTTTAATGACTGACAAATAATTACCAAAGATAGTTGGGGCTTGATGGCTAATTAAATATTCCAAAGCTCTTGGAGCGCTTAAAAAAGTTGAATCCGAAATACCAAATTTGATTTTGTGTTTACGGATAAACTCCTCTTCGGTAACAGAAAAATAATTCAAAGTAAATGCTCCCATACTTGTTCCTGAAATTCCAATTAGCTCCACTACTTCATTAGACCACAAATATTCAACAGCGGCTTTTAAATCTCAATTTTCTTTATATCCTAAAGTTATCACGTCGTTTTCACTATTACCATGACACCGAAAATCAAAAACCATTAAATTGTAACCTAACTCGCGATAGTTTCAAATTGAAAATAGTTTAGCAATCCCTGAACTCGAATAACCGTGTAGGCCAATGATTCACTTATTTGTCTTGACTGGATTGCGATAAATCGTTCCAGAGAGATTAATATTATCTTGTGACTTAAAACTAATATTTTCTAGTTTAATGTTTTCCCCAATGTATAAGGGGTTATCTTTGAATTGATCATCAAAGGTGGTGTTGAATAGCTTAACTAAATTATAGTTCACCTTCGTTGAAGAGTTACTCAAAAAAGCCAAATTATGAGCTTTATTAAATAAATTTATTATTTTACGGGCGATAAAACGATCTTCCATAGTTCCTCCTTAAACACAAAAAAGAGTTTATACTCTTTTTGATTCTAGTGCTGCAGTATAAATTGATAAATTTTATTATCTAGCTTACGATAATCTCCATCCAGACCATACATAACCCCTGTTAAGAAATCAATAACTCTAACCTTATCTTCGCTTGTTAATTTAGCAAAATTAACAGTTGCTTTACGAAATCTAATTAAAGCGTCGGCAATTTCTTGAATATCACTATAGCTGTTTGGTTCAAAATGTGTTGTGTGACTAATGTCAAAAACTTCATTTTCAAAACTAAAACGATTGTTTAGTGGTTTTTCATGTGCTGGTTGGTATGCTTGGTTTTGTGAATCTTTATTAACTGATTCGGCTTTTTTATCTTTTCTTCAACCCATAATTGTCTACCATTTTTTTCTTAAAAATGTTGGAAAATCTCCATCATCATCACTATTATCTAAAACTTGAACTGGACGTGATTCAGGCTTAGCACCTTCTTCGCCTTCCTTGAAACGATTCA
Source organism: Spiroplasma endosymbiont of Panorpa germanica (assembly GCF_964019765.1). Lineage (NCBI taxonomy): Bacteria > Bacillati > Mycoplasmatota > Mollicutes > Entomoplasmatales > Spiroplasmataceae > Spiroplasma > Spiroplasma endosymbiont of Panorpa germanica. Next base: position 635,506 of record NZ_OZ026461.1, read on the forward strand.
TACGGTTTTGAATCGAGACCATTTCATTTTCTTCTTCTTGAACAAAACTTGGTCTTTTTGGATCTTGTCTTTCAGTTAATGGCGTGCGACGATCGTAGGCATTTTGCAACGGTTCGTCATCAAACTCGTCATTAAAACTTTCGTTAAAAGGTTGCATATTTTGATGATTAACTTGTTGGTCATAATCATTAACGCTATTTGGTTGTGGTTGTGGTTGAATTCTTTGTTCTGGTTCAATATTTTGACGGTTGTTCATTGGTTGGAATCCTTGATTATAAGATTGATCCATTTTGCGATAGTCATCTTCAAAACCAGTAGCAATTACTGTTACAATCAACTCATCATCAAGGTTTTCATTAATAGCAATTCCGAAAATAATATTTAAATCTTCTCCACTCGCTTGTTGAACAATATCAACCGCATCATAAGCGTCATTTAGTGAGACATTTTTACCACCAGTAACGTTAACAATAGCATCCTTAGCCCCTCTTACACTTGTTTCTAAAAGTGATGAAGTAATTGCTTTGTTAGCAGCTTCAATTGCTTTGTCAGGACCTTTTCCAATTCCGATTCCAAATAAGGCATTCCCTTTTCCGCGCATAACAGTTCTTACATCAGCAAAATCTAAGTTAATAACTGAAGGAACTGCAATTAAATCAGTAATGGTTTGAACTCCTTGTTTTAGAATATTATCAGCTTCTCTAAATGATTCAGCAACAGGTATTCCTCCAATGATATCCAATAAACGATCATTTGAAATGATTATAATTGAATCAACATATTTACGCAATTCTTCAATTCCTTGAACAGCGTAAGAGTTTCGCATGCGACCCTCAAATCTGAAAGGCTTAGTTACAATCCCAATAACTAGGGCTCCAGTCTCTTTAGCGATTCGAGCGATTTCAGGAGCAGCACCGGTTCCAGTACCCCCACCCATTCCAGCGGCTATGAAAATTAAATCACTACCTGAAAGTACCTCTTTTAATTTAGCTTCGGTTTCGATAGCAGCTTGTCTTCCAATATCTGGATTAGCTCCTGCTCCTAGGCCTTTAGAGATTTCTGCACCAATAACAATCTTAGTTTCAGCTTTACTTGCAGCTAAAACTTGAGCATCGGTGTTTGCAACGATGAATTCCACGCCTTGAACGTTTTCTTCAACCATTCTATTAACGGCATTGCAACCTCCTCCACCAACTCCAACTACTCTAATTTTGGCAGTTTGGTTTAAATTTAAATTAATCTCGCTCATTTTTATTCTCCTAACTAAGTTTATTTATTAAAAAATATTATTAACAGATGATTTTTTCCGTTTGTTTTATAATACCATTTTGTTAAGCAAAATTGTCATTTTATTGAAAATTAGATCTTGACATATTTGGCATTTGTTGTAAATTTTGGTAATTATTAGGTTGACCAATTTGGGGATTTAATCTTGGTTGACCCATTTGGGGATTGAACATTGGTTGACCAATTTGGGGATTTAATCTTGGTTGACCGTGACTATGTCCGTGTCCATGAGTTGATTCTTGATGTGAGTGATTGTGTTTTGCACCTTCATTTTGGTTTAAATCAATTTCCTCCGCTTTTTCAACCCCTGTTGAAGTTTTTATTAGTTTGCTATTTTTATTTGTTATATGTTCTTGAATCATAATTCCACAAAGCGCAGTTGCTCAAATATCATTTCCCCCAATTACATCTGAATAATAGATCATTTGGTGATTTATTAAATCTTTTGAAATTAAAAGGTCCTCAAAACCAGATATTTCAGTAATTTTACCTGTGTGATAAATTTGATAATCATTATTAGTATTTTCGATAATTTCACGTTTAATAATATTGTTTAATTTGCGCATTACCCCGGAAATAGCTTCTTGGAAAATACTTTTAAATTCTCCGATTGTTAGTTCAAAGTTTTTATTTTCACTTGTTAAGTGTTTACGATATATTATTGATTCGCTTAAATTGTTTGATTTGAAATCTAAAATTTTGAAAAGGTATTTTTTAACAACATCTGGTTTAGTATAAATTTTAGCCCCAATTTCTTCAGCCATTTTATCAAGACCGACATTAATTGGTGTAATTCTTACTAAAGTTTCTTGAGCAAAAATGTTTAATGAAATATATTCTGAATCTCAGTTTACCACAAGAGATATTTTGTTTCTTAAGTCCGCAATATTAACAATTTGTCTAGCTAAAGCATATGGTTTAATTAGACAGTTCAAAACTTCATATCCCCCCATTTTTACGACTTGAAGGTGAGAGTTGTAAACTTTCGAAGGTACTGTATATACGTTTGAATACATAGCAATTTTATGAGCTACAGCCCCGATTGGAGCCACACCCTTTTTGTAGGTGTCATCAATTACATAACGAGTTGGTTTAATAGAAACGACTTTGCGACTATCTGAATAGTTAACATCTTTTGCCTCGTTATTTAAATGGTTTATATCTTGATAATTGACAATTCTTGCAGCCCCTCCATTACTAATATTTAGTGTTGATATCGCCTCTTTAATTTCAGTGTCTTTTTCAGGAACAACAACCGCAATATTTAATATTTTTTTATTGAAGTTTCTTTCGTATTCTTTAACTACACGAGCCAATAAATTTGCAGTACTTTTTAAATCGATTACTTCATTTTCTTCGTTTAATCAGTTACCGATTTCTTTGAATTTATGTAAAATTTTCAAAGTTTTATTAGCCTGGTATTTACCAGCGGCGAAACGAAATTCGTTTTTAGTTATTTCCAATGCGGCATATATTTCGTTTTTCATTTTTTTTAACTCCTTCTATCTTTTTTTAATTACTCACAATTTTGCGCTATGAGCACGGTTGTTAATTTCTAATTCTTCTTTGCTGGGTTTAATTGGTCTTTTGACAACTAGTTCAAATTCTTTTTCAGAAGCTACCTCAACTGGTAATTTTGAAATTAATTTATCTTTCTCATCAGTTGTGACATCCTTGAAAATTTTTTTAACCACTTTTTCTTCTAGTGACTGAAATGTAATAATTGCTAACACACCATTTTTATTCAAAATCTTTAAAGAACTTTTTATCCCCATTTCAAGAACTTCCATTTCATTGTTCACACAAATTCTTAGAGCTTGAAACACTTTTTTAGCGGGGTGTTTCTTTTCCTTTAACACCTTTTGAGGTAGTGCTGTTTTGATAATATCAACAAGTTGCAAGGTTGTATCAATCGCTTGTTGTGATCTTGATTCAATAATTCGATTAGCGATGCGGACCGCATAATCCTCTTCGCCATACTCTCTAAAGATTTTAATTAAATCCGAAAGTCCTCATTGATTAACAACCTTTCATGCAGTTAAATCATTGGTTTCTTGATTCATACGCATGTCAAGTTTACCATCCAAACGATAACTAAATCCTCGATGTGAATTATCAAATTGTGGTGATGAAACGCCTAAATCAAATAGTATTCCATCAACTTTGAAAACACCATTTAAAGCTAATAAGGATTGAATTTCGCTAAAATTTCCTTGCAGAACTTTGAAATTAGTACTAATATTTGCTAGTTCTTTCTCACCATAATCAATTGCAGTTTTGTCTTGATCTAAAGCATACAGTTGCCCAACTGTTAAACGCTTTAGTATTTCCTTGCTGTGGCCTGCACGACCTAAAGTTGCATCAACATAAATACCATAATCTCTAATATCGAGAATCTGAATTGATTCTTTTAATAAAACAGGAACATGATGTTCACTCATTATTTAGCTCCGCCTAACTGGTTGGCAACTTCTTCTAGGTCGGTCAAATGACCATTGCTATACTCTTCATACTTTTTAACATCTCAAATTTCAATTTTGTCTCCAATACCTAATAGCAGCACGCTTTTTGAAATTTCCGCTAAATTCAATAAATTACCTGGAATTTTAATTCTTCCAGCGTTATCAAAATCAATTTCAGCGGAATTTGAAAAAATCTGTCTTGCAACTAGTCTTGCATTAGAGTTAGTAGAACTATGTTGTGAGATTTCTTTGTATCAGATCTCAAACTCTGTTTGACTTCTAATCTCTAAACAACCTTCAAATCCTTTTGAAACATAAATGGTATCACCCAATTGGTTTCTCAGCTTTGAAGGGATTGTTAATCGAGATTTTTCATCTAAATTATGTTCAAATGTACCTAATAACACAAAATCCCCCACTTTCTCCCACTTGAAAACATTATATATCTTTTTATGGTCTTAGGCAACATTTTTGCAAATTATTTTCAAAAAAACGATAAATATTATAAAAAGTAAAAATGGTCAAAAAGCCAGTGTTTATCGGGGTTTTTGCTTGTTTTATCAACTTATATCCTATTAAAAAAAACAATATTTAATATTTTTTTATTTTATTTTTTGAACTAAAGAAAAAAACAGTGGTTTTTGGCCCCACTTTTAAACCCATATTTAAAGAATTTTTGGATATTAAATAAAAAAACTCCATCATGTTTTAAACATGATGGAGTTAAATGATTAATAATATCGCTTCTATTAAGAATTAGTTATCAATTTTAACTACTTCTTTACCTTTGTAATTTCCGCATTCTCTACATACACGGTGCGGTCTAATCATTGCACCGCAGTTTTGACAAGAAATAATTGCGTTTGAAACCAAGCTCAAGTGACTACGACGTTTGTTTTTCGCAGCCTTACTGGTCTTTCTAAATGGTACAGCCATATTTACACCTCCTATTTTATTTAATGTTTTTGTCTTTTTCTTGTAAATCAAGAAGTTTAGATCAGCGTTCATCTACGCGATTTTCTTGTTGTTCGTTAAATTGATCTTCTGATAATAAACTTCAATTTTTACCAACCTTAGAAATTGTACCATAATTATTAGATAAGTTTAAAGGAATATTTAAAAGAATTTCATCAATAATTAATTCATCTAGTAATAATTGGTCGTTTAACAACAAATTTTGTTGATCACTATATTTTTGGTTAAAAGTATACGTATCATTTCAGTTTAAACTATCTTTATGCGGGAAAACCTCGCCTGTACGTGCATCCAAAGCCATTATTTCAAAATCAATAACTCCTTGAATTTCGACATTTTCAATCATGTCTGAATATCTTATTAGACCTTTAAATTGAGCATTTTTAAACTCTGAAATTAAATACTCTTGATAGTCTCTTTCTTTTGAAACCTCAACGCTAAAATCTAATTCAATTTTCTTTTTTAAATTTAGATCTCTTTTGGTAAAAATCATCATTTTAACGTACCTTTAGCCCTAAATTATCAATATTAGCTATTATTTTGTTAAACTCATCATTTATCTCGTTATCTGATAATTGTTTTTCCAATGAATTAAAAGTAAAGTTCATGGCAATAGCTTTTAGTTGATTACTTTGTAGCTTTTCGTCCACATAAACATCAATAACCTTAAAGCCAATTAAGTGGTCAACATCTTTAATGATATCTTTAAAGAAAGAACCCAAATTTTTATCGTCTTGAATTTCAAAAGAAACATCTCTACTTGTTTTTTGAAATCTAGAAATTGGTTTCAAGTCAATCACTTTTTTAGAAATCGCTTCAATTTCACTTAAATTCAATTCCAAAATTAGTGTTCCAGCAACTTTTAAAGATTGTTCTTTTTTAGGATTTAGCTTAAATAAGAAACCGATCACTTTTTGTTCGTAACAGATTTTGGCATTAATAAAAGGATGCATATCATTATTGGATTCACTATTTCAGATAAAATCAACGTTGGATAAATCAACATTCATAATTGTTAAGATGTTTTCACAAATTGCTTTCAAGTATTCAAAACTTACAGCAATTTTAGTCTTAAAGACCTTATCATCAATTAAATCACCTGTAATGGCTATTGCTAAATGTCTTTGTCTAACTCCACTTAAATTGTAAATATCAGCAACTTCATAAAGTTTTGTGCTTTTATTTCCACGGCTTGAATTTAGTTCGACTACATCAATTAAAGACTTAGCTAAACTTTGACGATAAACCTCATGATTTTTACTAATTGGTGACATTAGCTTAATGGGGTTATTTAGCTTAAATAGGTCTCACTCGGAAACATCTTCAGCCTTGGTTAGCGAATAGGTTTTAACATTTGCATAACCAGCCCCTATCAAGTAGTTTGCTAACTTACTTTGAACATTGCGAGCTAAATTTTGTGGTTTACCAACCATAGTTAATGTTGGGGGAACTGCTTTAATATTGTCATATCCATATAGGCGCGCAATTTCCTCGATTATATCTGCTTCAAAATTTAAATCTAATCGATTTGGATCGCAAATAAATTCAAAAGTATTGTTTTTCTCACCAACTGTAGTAATTTGAAAATCTAGTTGACTAAATAGTTTTTGAATTCTTTTTAGATTAAGACCAAAACCCAAATACTCACGAATTCTTTTAGATGGCAACAATATTTTCTTAACATCAAAATCAGGTTTTTTAATATAGGCAAGTTCTTGTCTAGTATCAATAAAATCATATTTTTGTAATAAAGCTGTGGTTATTTCATTTGCCTGAATTACTAAATTTGTGCTCATCGGTTTCATAAATCTTTGTAAAACGCAATTTGATTTATTTAATAACTTTTGTTGACGTCGCATAATAATTGGTGAAATATTTAAAAATAATGCTACCAAATTCAAGCTTTTCTCTGTTGGTTGGAATTCCTTTTCAACATTGTTTCCTAAAATTACAACAACCTTGTCATCCATTGTTAGACCAATTTTTGGTTCTTTATCACTACCAAGGTTAGTAATTTTTAATGGCGCAGTTATTTTATCAGGATCCAAAAAAATTGTTGGTTGACCCGATTCAAACGCAATCAAATTAGAAAGATCTTCAAAAAAACTATCTTCTTTTTTGATTCCGCTATATTTCATCATCAATTCATCATTTGAATAAATAAATAAATTTTCTGAATCAAGTGAATAGATTTTTTTAGTTTCAAATGCTGAGTAAGCAATCATTTTAACTTCATCTGATAAAATAGTATCAATTTGAACATCTATATTAATGGGTTTTTTAACCTGGGCTATGTTATTTTTAAAATCGAAATTAAAATCACGATTGAAATAATTACCAACCTCTTTGGCTAATTGCAAGGCAGAAAGAGCATCGCTACGATTTAAAGTTAAATCCACTTCTCAAGTATAATCTTCAAAACCAATTTGCTCTAAAATTGAATCACCTGAAGACTTGTATAAGTCTTCTTTAGCGTGGATTTCATAAATACCATCAAGTTCCTTTTCGGTCTGAAATTCTGGTTTCATCCCAATTTCTGTTAAAGAACAAATCATTCCCTCAGAACTTTTACCTTGAATTTCACGTTTATTAATAGTTAAACCATTGGCAATTGTCATTCCAGGTAAAGCTGTGATTACAAATTGGCCTTCCCCAACATTGCTAGCACCACAAAGAATCATATGAGGTAAATCAGTTCCTGTGTCCACAAAGGTTGAACTTAAGTGGGTTCCTGGCATTTTTTCACAAAAACTAACTCGTCCTAAAACTAATTCATCATTTAGACCTTTATAATCGTTTTCTTCTTCGACTTCAAATCCAAGCGAATTCAAAGCAACAGAAATTTCTTCGTTTTTAATACCTTTTAGGTCAATATACCTATCTAGTCAATTTCGCGTTATAATCATTTCTTCACCCCTTCTCTAGTTACCAAAAAAATGAAATTGATTCAAAAATCTCACATCATTTTCATAAAAATCTCTAATATTTGAAATACCATATTTTAGCATAGCGATTCTCTCAACACCAACTCCAAAAGCCAGAGCTGTATTTTTTTGCGGATTAATTCCGTTAAGTTTTAAAACACTTTCGTTAAAAATTCCTGACCCTAGAATTTCAATTCATCCTGAATTTTTACATAATTTGCAGCCTTTACCTTCACATTTAAAGCAACTTAAATCTACTTCTGCACTTGGTTCGGTGAAAGGAAAATAACTTGGTCTCATTCTAATATTAACTTTCTCACCAAATAGACGCTTACATAAGTACTGTAAAATTCATTTTAAATTAGAAAATGAGATTTTTGGACCAATTAAAAAAGCATCGATTTGCATAAATTGATGCGAATGAGTGGCATCATCCACGTCACGACGATAAACGTTACCAAAACTAACAGAACCGTGTTGTTTGCTATCTGGTCCGGTTTTTGCTAGTTCACTTAAAACACGAGAAGACATATTAGTACAATGAGTTCTTAAAACTTGATTTTCGTTTACATAGAAAGTGTCTTGCATATCTCTTGCTGGATGTCCTTCTGGTAAATTCAATCTTTGAAAATTATACTCATCTGATTCAAACTCTGTTCCGTCAACCATTTCAAAGCCTAACTCTGAAAAAATCTGGCTCAATTCCTCAATTACTAGATTTAAAGGGTGTTTTGATCCAAAATTAAAATCTAGTCCTGGTAATGAAACATCAATTTTTTCAGCACTCAATTTAGTTTTTAATTCTTCTTGGTTAAACTTTTCTTGCAAAGTGTTTAATGACTCGATAATTTCAGTCTTAATTTCATTAGCGAGTTTTCCAGCTTTTTGACGTACTTCTGCATCCACATTTCTCAAATCCTGTAAAATAGCGTTTAATGGTGAATTTTTACCCATGAACTCTTTTTTTAACTCTTCAACATCGTCCTTTGTTAGTGAACTAGTTATCTTATTCTTAAAAATTTCTTGTAATTCTTTTAACTTGTCTAACATGTGATTTCTCCTTAAATAATATATTATCATTTAAAATATATTATATAAAGCAATTAAATGATTTATTTAATTGCTTTAATTTTATCTTGAATTTTTAATATAGCCTTTTTTTGTACTTCTATTAGATTTCCGAATTCTGCTTCTTCTGGTTGAATTTTTTGCAGTTTTTTTATAATTTTAATTACATGTAATATGTAATTGTTTTCTAGTTTCAAGCGCCCAACTTCATAGTAAACATCTATGTCCACTTCGCGACCTGAAATTATGATATTTTCATGGTTAATGTTATGAAAAATTCACTTTAAAAAAGTCAGATTAATAAAATTTTTAATCTGACTGTATGTGTATATCAAAAAGTCTTTATAATAATTTAATTGATCATCAAACAAGGTCATTTCATTAATCATTTTGACTCCAATTTGGTAATAATTTTGATTTAAAGCTCTTAAATCCACTAGTTTTACTTCTATTTCATCGATAAATACATTTCCAAATTTACAATTTAAATCTTTTTCAAGATACGTAACTAAATTGGGCAGATTAAAAATATTAAAATAGTCTTCGTAAGGTCAACGCATTTGAAATTTATTATAATTAATTTTGATATTTTTTTGCATAAACTTATTTACAATATCATGGTGAAAATCTAAAAAATTCATTTCTAATACCTCCAATTTTTAATTTAAGACGTTGACAATCGGTTCTTTTCTAACCTTAAGATTAGCTGTTAATCATCCAAAAAAACCAACAAGACTTAAAGCTGAAAATGTAATTAATGGTGCTCAAAAACTTCAAGGAAATTCCATTAACACTTTAGAAGAACTTCACGAAATGCTGATAACAATTTTTCAAACAATTAGGGAGAAAATATAAGATATCAAAAAAGCTATGATTGAGTAAATGACATAGTTACCCATAACAATTCAATTGACTTCCCAATCTTTATACCCAAAAGCCTTCATTACTGTAATTATATTTCTAGAACTATCTATTACAATGCTCATAATAACAATGAAAAGAATTACTAATAACAGCGAATTTAGTACCATAAAAATCGTCATCATTGAATTGATTTGAGACATCTGAGTTTTAGCAAAATCCCTGGTTAATCTTAAATATGACATTCTAGAATTCAAAATCTTCTCTGTTAGACTCGGGTTTGTTAACAAATCCGGTTCCTTAAATATTGAATTTTCAACACCAAATAGTTTATCTAAATCAATGATATCTTTAAATCAAAATCCCAAAATCGGAGCATCTAATTTAGAGTTAATAGCAATTGTATCAGTTGTTAGATTAATATTTAAAAAAGTTTGTGATAAATCGGCATTATCGATATTACCTTTATAAATTTCTTTTTGAGAATACAAGCGATTTTTAATGACCACACTATTTTCAGAATTTGGATTTAGAACTCCTTGAGAATTTACTTCAAAGAAAGTATCGTAGTCAGCAAACATTGTATCAGTATAAGTATTTGCCAAGTTTATGTCCACAACTTTAAGTCTAACAATTCCCGTAAAGCCAGGACTTGTTCTTGGTGCTGCTAAAAAAGTATCACCAACCGATAAATTATACTTCATTGCAAAAAGCTTTGAAATAATTACTTTTGTCTCGTAAATGTTATCATAACCACTGTTTTTCATTTTGTTTAAGTTATTCGAGTTAGTTAACCTAATTCTTCAGGAATTTTGGAAATCTCCATATTGATTTTCAAAATCAACTAATTCCAAGTTATTTAAAGGTAAATCTTTTTGGAATAAAGGTTTAACTCCCATACTATATGATAAATTCTCATATTTTTGATTATAAAATATTTTATTATCGGTCACAATGGTCTCAGAATTATTTTCACTTGAAAATGCTGCTGCTAATAAAATTCTGGATTTTTGGGATATGTTATTTGATTGAATATCCATCATTTCATTATTTACTTGGATTTTAAAAGCATTTCGACTAATATCTCTGGTGAAAATATTTTGATAATTTTTTATACTTTCATCAATACCATTACGGATCAATTTTATGGCAAGCTCTTGACTTAAACCCTTATTTGTCAGTTTTTGATAAATTTCATTAGCTTGTTTTATTGTACTATTTTGATAATACATTAGCATAAAAATTGTTTTAAAATCTTTAAGTTTAAAATTACTAGATTTATTATCTATTTTTTTGTTAGTGTAAAACATAATTGTTTTCTCTAAATCCGATTCATTTGTGATTAATGGGATGTTTTCGAATTTATCTGAGTCTTTTAACTTAGTAATATCAGCTTTTAAGAGTTTTTCAATGCTTGTTCCAATATTTTCCCACGGTTCTGTAGACAGACCTTTGATGATCATTTCATCACTTAACAAGTTATGACTATCTTTTAAAATGGAATTTAAAGTCATCTCCGTTATTAATGAAATTTTTTCTTGAAAGTCATCACTATTTTCATCAATCACTTGACCAAAGTTTTTTGAATCATAACCAATAAATTCTATCTTATTTTTTAAATAGCTTTCTTCATCTTCTAATTGATAACCAGTTTGGTTATTTCAAATAATATTGGGCTGTGAATCAAATTGATAAAAATGGTCAAGGTTTTGATTGTAAGGATTAGTATAACGATTATAATTTTGACTAATAAGATCCTTAGAACCCATTTGAAATAAGAAAAGCAATGATGAGATTGAAAAAAGTGATATTGTAACAAGAAATTTCCCTCTTGATCTTTGAGTAAAAGCGGCTCTTAATCGATAATTAAACCCAATTCCTTTTTGATACAAAATCTGATTAATTTTTGAGGAAATAAGTTGGGTTAAAAATACCGGGAAAATAATATAGCTTCAAATTTTTTGTCCTTTTTTTAATTCTTTAATTCGAGCTGTATTATTTATTAATTCCATTGTTGGACGATTTAAAAAATTACAAATTAAGCAATAGCTTAAAAGTGAAAATACTGCTGGAATTACAATAAATAAAAGTGTCAAGAATCAAAAACTATAGTAAATGGGTTGGACATAAAATAAAATCTGGCTTGCAAAAACTTGCAATACTAAACCTTGCACTGGCAAGGAAATTAAATAACCTACTAAAATACCCACAAATAAGGTAATTCAAACCTTAATTACAAATACTCACGCTAATTGTAGATTGCTATAGCCGCTGGCTTTAAAAATTCCCAACTGACGCAAGGAATCGTTTATCTCCTTATTTATTAAAAAATTAATAAATAAAAATGCTAACGTCAGAACCACAATGGCTATGATTATAAATAATATTGCCTCAATTTTACTTAAAATATTGTTAATGACATATCAATTATCATTAAATTTTATTAAGACATCATTTACGTTTATTCAAATTGGGTTTTCACCATTAGAATCACTATACTGACTCTCTACACTAAATGATTTATCCTGTTTTTTGATTAATGAAACATTATTTAAATTATGAATTTTTTGAGATTGGTTTTCTCAGAAGTTAAAGTAGATACTGTCAAAATCTTTGCTATTTAAATACGCAAAAAAATAGTTACTACTATTTTTTCAATTTGAATAATAATTTTCTCCTGGCGATAAAGATTCAATTGTAGATCCAAAACCCACTACCTCGTAATCTATATCAAACATTTTATTATCTTTAAATCCATAAGGTAATTTTATTTGATCTCCGATACTTATGTGATTTTTTTTAGCATATAAGTCAGTAATCATAACTTCAGGTTTTGTCACATTAAATTCAGGTAGTCTACCTGAACTCACAACTACATTACCCAATTGTTCAGAATTTTTATCCGAAATTCGACGAGTTTCAATAACTCTACCTTTTGAATTTAGTATTGGTCTTTCTTCGAAACACATTGATGGATTAAATGAAATTTTCATTTTATCCTTTAGTTCATCTCTAATATACAATTGTTTTTGTAAAAACAATTGTACGCTAGCAAAATTATCACTTTCACTTCCTATTTGTTTTTGAAAATCAGCAGAAAGAATCTCGCCATAAGTTAAATTCCTATCTTCTTGAAAATGTTGAATTGATGTTTCAATTTTCAGACCATCTCTACAGGATCTCAATATACCCATTGTGTTGTTCAAAATTGCTGTGAAACTACTAGATTTTAGATTTTCCATGCTAATTGGGGTATCGCTATCAACTTCTCCGATTTGGTGATGCAAGGACCTGTAAAATAAAGGTGTGAAAAAACCGGAATCTTGATTTGGTTGCTGCAAATTAATTTCATCATTAACTTGATAGTTTTTATGAGAATAGAAATAATTGAATAAAAAGTCTGAAGAAAAAGAATTATAGTCATTATCAAATTGTAAATCTCATTTATTTGACTTACTTTCAACATTTGATATTTTATTAGCAACTTGAACGGATGGCGCCAAAAGACCTACTGAAACAATTGTCAATAAGACGGTAAAGATTATGCTACCAAAAGATTCAATTCATGACTTAAAAAATGTCTTTAAATAACTTTTAATTATTTTATTCACTAAATTTCACCTTTTTTCTAATTAGTTATTGTTACTATACTTTGTCCTTTAATTTTTATGAAACTAGAAATTCAACCACACCCAATTAATATAGCTAAAATTCCCAGGGTTGCTAATGGAATTATAAAACTAATGTGATAACCAATCAGAGCTCCCATTGATTTTCATGCAAATATACTAAAGATGTAAGATAGCATCGATGAAATTAAGTAGCTTATTCAGAAAATAATAAAACCTCAGACAAAATAATCACCAAGCACAATTCAGTTTACTTGAAAAATATTATAACCAATTGACTTCAAAGTCAAGATAATCATGGTAGATTCATCAACAATTACCAGAACCAAGACAATCATAACTATGGCTAAAATCGTGATAATCATAAATGAAACAATGTTCATTATAACTGTCAGGTTTCTAACAAATCATTCACCCATTTTGGCTTCTGCATAATATAAATTTGTATAATTACCAGAAGAACTAAGATTTAAGGGATCTGTTAACAAGTATGGTTTTTTGTTAAAAATCTCATTATTTTCAAGTAAGTCTAAATCAATAAAGTCACTAAATATCGAACCAAAAATTGTGGATTGTTCATCAGTTAATAATGTTAAACTTTTGGCCGTCAGTTTCGAATTTAAAATGAAATCTTTTTCTTCAAAATCAGCAAATTGAAATAGTGATTTCGAAGACAATAATCCATTATTTAATTTTACATCGCTTTGATTTAAAGAATCATCACCAAATTCATCAAAGAATCGGTCATAATCAACAATAAAATCATGTGAATAGATATCATCATTATTAATCGCTGCAACTTCAATTGGTATAATTACTTTATTCTTTGTTTTCAAAACAATTTTAAAGGAATCACCCTTTTTTAAATTAAAACTTTTAGCAGTCAATTTACTTATGATAGCTTTGACACCATGATTTTGTTCAGATTTTAATGATAAATTATTTCAATCCGTTTTTGAAAGGCTTTTATCATTAATTGAATTTGAGTAAGACTCATTACTTTCCCTGTCTGAATTTGTTAAAATTAGATTCATATCGATGCTTTGAGAAACATTGTATGGATTAGCGTTAAAAGTATAAGTCAAAACTTCTTTATTTTGATTTACCATTAATTGATTGCTCGTAACAATAGTTTGATAATTATTTTTTTCTAGCATCGCTAGTTGCATTATTTCTTTTGAATATAAACTTGCGTTCTCTCAATTATCAAGTAACGTGTCGCCTTGAATTCTAGAATAATTGCTTTTCAAAATTAAATCCAAAATTCATGAACTCCACAAATCCTTGTTATTACAATTTATATTTTGATACTTGATGTAGTTATCCAGAAAGATTCGAGTTTCTTTTAAGGCTATTTCTGGATCCCGATTTTTTAAAAGCTCAGAATAAAAATCATTTGCTTCTTGTTTTAGAATTTCACGTTCAATTAACAAGCAAGAAGTTATTCCAACATCTTCTAAATAAAAGTTATTAGAAAATCCCTCATTATTTATTGATTTCAATAAGAACAAGGTACTTCTAAGATTATTAATATCCTTAATCGATACTTTTTCAATCTCCTTAATATCGATTGGTTTTCTTATATCAATTTTTTCAACATTTCCCAGAAGCAAAGTTGAAATTATATTAGCGTTGTTCAGGCTAGGATCTAAAATTTCCTTATCACTGACGATAAATTCACTATTTTTAAAAGCCTCTTTGTTTAAAGCTCTTAATAGTCATCTGATTTGATCACTTGAATTAGTACTGTTCTTGTTCAATGCTTTTTTAAATTTGGCTTCATCTTTGTATCCGTTAATAGTCAAAGGAGTTTTTTCATAGACTTCCGGATTGGACCAAGTAAGTTTCTGGCTTTTTTCATCGAAATCAACCTGTTGATAATCTCTAAATTCAAAGGAATGATCAACTCCCTTAACAAACTTGTTACCTCTAACTGGTTGTAAATCATTTGAAATTACTCGCACCTGAAACTGCATAATTAATACTATGCTAGAAACTGTAAATAAAGTCATAATTAAAACGAACTTTCCTATGGAATTACTTGTGAATGCTCGACGCAATCTTCAATTAAATCCAATATTTCGTCTCTCCAAAAATCGACAATATTGAAGTGAGAGAGTTTGAATTATAAAAATTGGAAAGATAATTATTGAAATGACTTTTCAAAATTTAATACCTTTTTTTTCAATCGAGTTGCCGTTTGATATCATTGATAAGATATTTTTGTTCACAGTTTTTCAAATTAATAAGAATGAAATGGCACTAAAAAATAATGGAACCATCACTCAGATAACGATTAAGAATAACCAATCAGTATAAAACTGATCGATAAAGAACATGATATTACGTTCAAAAGATTTAAATCCTAGCATTTGCAAAGGCAACGAAAGGAAATAACCAAAAAATATCCCTATTGCCATTAAAATAAATGTTTTAATTGAAAAAATCAATGCAAAGCTTGAATTACTGTAACCAAACGCTTTGAAAATACCAATTTGCGATCGATTTTCATTTATCTCTTTTTTGATTAAAAATGTGATAAAAATAAACGCAAGCGATATAACTAGTAACCCTAAAAAGATATTCATAATAACTTGAACTTTTACATTAGTAAGAACTTCTTGATTTGCGTAATTAGAAAAGGGTTTAAATTCAATTTTGTCAAAATCATAAATTCCAAATTCATCTAAATATTTGATTTTGAAAATCTCATTTATATTTGCATCATTTGTTTTAAAATTCAAAAATTTTTTCAAAGAAAGTCTTTGACCTTGAATTCTAGTATTTTCCCAGCGTTGATCTTCGATAAGTTGAATATTTTCATCGTTTACATATCCATAACCAAATTTTTTATGATCTCTACCTGAGCTAGCAAAGTCTCCAGAGGTTGCCAAATCCTCTTGTTTAATACCAATACCCACCACAGTTCATTCCTGACTTGTTGGATAACCTTCGCTTCAGTCAGTAAGCAAGTTAATTTTGGATCCTATTGTTAAATTTTGAAGTCGGGCAAACTTGTCGGTTAAAACAATTTCTTTTTTATCAGTGCTATTTGAGTCCACGTTTCTACCATGTTGAATTACCACTTCAGAGATTTGTTTTCCATTTAAAGTATTATATTCCCTTTTAGAAGCGTTTCTCATGTAAAAGATATTTTTCTCACCAATTCTAAAATCTTGATTTTGAGCAATTGATAACTCATGTCCTCAAGATAAATGAACCTTGTCCCTATTAAGACTGTTTCTAGCAATTTGATGAGCAATTCACAAGGAAATGTCGCGACTATAGTAAATATTTTCACTGTTGGCCCCAGTTAAAAGTTTCATGAAATCTAAGCTAAAAATCTCATTGCCCTTAAGGAAGCCATCGTCATCACTAATAGAAGAATTTGAATTTGATCCTTGAGAAAAATCAGATATCGCTTTTCTAATTTCACTAGCAACATCTATATTGACATTATTTTTGATATTTATTGAATTATTATTAACATTATTAAGAACCGTTCTCATTCTTGGGCTGAAGAAATCATAGTTTTCATCATCACTGGGAAGAGCTAAAAACTCAACTTCACCCTCCATAATTGCTTCTTTTTGATAGAAATAGTGATATAAAAAATCATCACTAAATGAATTAGCATTTTGATTTAGATAAGTATCCCATGTATTAGTTTTGTTGGCAATCTGACTTGTTCGATATTGAATTTGTAAAGAAGTGGTCATTGTTCCAATTGCCATTGCACTTAGTATAATTAAAAAAAATATTGCTCCAATCATTTGAATATATCTTTTTTTAAATGATCTTAGGTAATTTAATAGAATCTTTCTCATTTTTTTCACCATTATTATTATAGACTTTTGCAAGAATATATCAAATAAAAAAGTTAATAAGAATTTTATAATTCTTATTAACTATACGATGTTATATTTGTTAATGGTCGGTTTGATATTTTTAGCATTGCTGTAATTCAACCTACAATTATAATAACAGACAAGATTGAGAATGATATTATCGGAGTTTGTCAGTCGGTTGGGAATGGAATTAAAATTCCAAATGACTGTCACACAAATTCGAGAATAGCAGTTCAAACTATAATTGAAAGTACATATGATATTAAGAAACCAATTAGAGTTCAAATGATATAATTTCCCATAACAACTCAGTTAATTTCTCCCGCTTTATAACCAAGAGCTCTCATAGTCAAGATAATATTGGCAGCTTCATCTACAACAATATTCATAATTACTACCAAAATAATGGTTAGCAAGAAGGCTACAAGTAAGATAAATAAGGTCATTAGAACTGTTGAACGAGCCAGAACAGTGTCCAAAGTGGCTGTCATTAAATCAAGTGGCAAGTTTGCAGCATTTTCTGTTTGGAATAACAAACTTCCGTTAGTAATAACACTAAACTGGTTTTCTCCTCCAGCTTTTGTGTTATAAGTTCCACCTGGCAATATTCCTTCAAATAAACTTCCAAAAATTGGTGCATTTTTACCCGTGGCTAATGCAATGCTTTGACCTGCAAATTGAAGATTTGCGATTGAAGATCCGATGTTATCAATATCAATACTTCCATTAAATAAACGGTTTTTAGATCAAATTGAGTTACCATAAACAAAACCGTTATTGTAATCTTTTAAGACCTGATTATTTTCTTCATCGGCTTCAAAGGCTTTGAAATAGTTTTCATATGAAGCTATGATTAAAGTCCCAAAAGCATTTGATTGATTAATTCCTGAAACCTTGATTGTTAACGGTTGTTTTCTAGTTGTGTTTGTACGAACCTTAAATTCACTACCAACTGAAAGATTTAATAATTTAGCAATTCGATATGAAACAATAGCATTAATTTTTGTTGGGTCTGAATTAGTGTTTCTAATTTCATTATACTGACTGTCACTAACACCACTAAAACGGTAGATATCTTGGGTTCTACCTAAACTGCTTTTAAAGTAATCTAGTTCTAAATCAAATTTTTGAGAATTTAAATCATCCACTAAAACATCGGTTTTATATTGCAATAATTCCTTGTCAGATTCAATATATATTTGATTTGGAGTAACAATCGCTTTTTGATCAAACTGAGCTGAAAGCGATGTTCCAATTACTGCTGTAACATCTTGAGGAAGTCCCGCTAAAATGTTCATGTTAGCTGATTGAGTTGAGCTCATTGTTAGGTTTTCTAGGTTATTGCAATCACTAACTTCACCTGAAACAGCACTTGTAAGCAAGCAAACCGTTTTAGCAACATCACTTAAGTAGTAGTTGTTGTTCTTACCTTCTGCATCCTCAAAAGTGGCCCCCATTATTGTTTCTGATGGTTTATCTGTTAGAAAATTAGCGACAATACCTTCTAAAGTATCTTCTTCTTGAATTTTATCATCTGTAACATCCACATTGTAATAGGCTCCTAGAGCTAGTTTAGGATTTATTTTATTTTTATTATCAAAAGCATCCTTGGCTAGAACTTCAATCACATGAGAAACATTATCTCTAAAGTTGGTTGAGTTGGCTTTAAGAGAAGTTTTAATATCACCTTTAAAACCGATGTATTCAGTACGCATTGAATCTCAATTAGTATTAACTACTTCAACTTTTCCAGCTTCTGAATCACTGTTTTGAGAATTGTCTTTAAAGTCAATCTCTGGTAGTTTTTTTCAAGTATAACGGTGATCAACCCCATCTTGAACCATTTCATAACCTTGGCTAATTGCTGAACCCATTACAGCCTTAGCACCAAGTTGAAGAGTAAATAGTAAAGCCGAGAATGAGAAAATCATTATAACCATAATGAATTTACCCTTACTTCGAGCAGTAAATGATTGTTGTAACCTTCAAGTAAATCCGCGGTTGTGATAGCTAAGTGATTGAGAAATCTTTGTTAGAATTAAACTTGTCAATCCCACGGGGAAGAAAATCCATTTCATTGTAGTTTTAAATTTTGATTTAGTTGGAATTTTAGCTCCATTGGTAATTAGTCTTAATGCCGATTCACTTAAGTATTTTAAAGTTAATAAGTAAGAAATAATTGTGAATAGCAGCGGAATGACAATAAAGATCACACTAGCAAATCAAGGTGAGAAATAAACATCACTAAATGCATAAGTAACACTGTTGTTAAATTGTCCAGAAACATAAATTTGTAGCGGGATTGATATTATATAACCAGCTATTACCCCGATTGCAATTGTGATTAACATTTTTGTTGCAAAAATTCACGAAAGCTCAGAATTCTTATATCCAAATGCTTTGAAAATTCCCAATTGAACTCTGGTATTATTAATTTCTTTTTTAATAACGAAGTTTATGAAGATAAAGGCTAGAACTAAAACAATAACTGCTAGAACTAAGAAAATTATTACCTGGATTCTAATATTACTTAATGCTTGAATTGTTGGATAATCGTACTGAGCTGTGATGAAGTTTTCCCCTTCACGATAAATTGAATCTGATTGCAAGAAATTAATTGCAAAAAGATTGAAGACATTAACATTAGGTACTAAATTTTTAGTACGCATAATCATATTAAAGCCACTTTCTCAGTTTTTTTCATTAGCTCATGATTCACTTCTAAGTTGGTCTAAGTATTCATAACTTACAAAACCATATGTATAGTCATTGGGGTTTGATCTAATAATTGAATAGTTTGAACTTGGAGTTAAGGTGTCAAATTTTGTTCCATAACCCACAACTTCCATTTGGTTGTTCATATTCCCAGTAACAGGAATTACAATTTTATCACCAATTTTGATTTTATTAGTTTTGGCATATTTTTCAGTTAGAACAATTTCGTCCAAAGTCCCTTTTGAAACATTTCTCCCTTTTGTAATAATTAATTGATTGATTTCTTGGCCATTAACTTTTTGACTATCATCACTGTACGCTTGACGCAAATCAATTTCCATATTTTTGGTTGACCCAATTGATGATTTAAAGAATGCTGATAATTCATAACTCAAAGCAATTTTATTTTCATTATTTGCGATTACTTGACTCACAATAAAAAAGTTAATGTCGTTGTAGTAATCATTTGTTAAGATATCTTGGAATTCATCTACAAAGATTTTTTTAGTGTTAAAACCGCTAACTTCAACATCCCCACCTTTATCATAGGCGTTAAAAAGGGCACGGATTTCTCTTCCTAAATCAGCAGTTTTTTGATCAGCTTCGTTATAAAAATCTTTTAAGTGTTCACGGACCTCAGCACTAAACAACGTTCCACCATTTGCTAAAGGATTGGCAATAATGGTTGAATCCTCAGTTTTATAATCCTCACCCAAATAAAAGAACGAATATAAAAATTGATCGTTCAAATAGTTTGATTTTGGTGTAATATAATTTTCTCAGTGGTTAGTTTGGTTTTCAACTTGTTTATTTTTACTTGTAAGTTGTAGTGGTGTTGCTACCATCCCAACAACAACTGCTGTTAGTGTCAAAACAAAGATAATTGTACCAAATGTTTCAACTCAGGCTTTTACAAACGATTTTAAATAACTTTTCAGTACTTTTCTCATTGTCTTAGTTCCTTCTACTTTATAATTGCTTAAATATTAATTTCATTAATTTGATATATTATATCAACTAATTATCACAAATGAGATTTTATTTAAAGTTTCTAAAAAAAATAGAATCATTAATAAATAATTCTATTTTAATGTTTTTTCAATCATTCTTTAGTATCGATTAAGCGTTGATTACTGCTTCCTCGATAGCTTAATTCTGGATCATATAGTTCCTTTACTCAGCGACCATCAACCAAAGTGTCGATATGAGATAAAATCTCAAAGCGAGCCTTTGTTTCTGGGTTTTCATTTCTACTGTTATAAATTTCTTCAATTGTGAAACCTGTGTAAAGTCAAATATTTAAGTCAGTTTCTTTTTTGATGACCTTAATTAAATCCAATACTTCAACTGCGGAAAACATAGGATCTCCTCCCGAAAAAGTTACCCCATTTAACAAGGGATTGGCTTTTAGGTCTGTAATTATTTGGTTTTGATAATCTAGGTCAAAATCTCGTCCTACCTTAAAGCTTCAACTTCTCAAGTTGTGACAGCCTTTACAAGCGTGCAAACATCCCGAAACATAAATTGAATATCTTCAACCGGGTCCATCACTAATTGTCTCTTTAAATATCTTAAGAATCTTCATTTTCTAAATTATGTTTAACCCTTTCGCGCTCTTCAGCTTGTTTACCACTATTTCAACCATCTAAGTCACCGACCAAATAACCAGTAATTCTACGAGTTCGTGAAATTTCTAAACTATTACATTGTGGACATGCTAATTTAATCAACGAACTATAGTTGCATTTTTTACAACGATCAATTGGATGATTCAAACTTCCATAATTGATTTCATTATCTTTCATCGCTTTGATAACCCCAAGCACTGCGTGTAGATTTTTTCTAGCTTCTCCATCAAGTTCAATATAACTAATACTTCCCCCTAAAGTGATTGGGTGATATTTAGATTCTATTTTTATTTTATCCAAAGCTTTGATATTGTAGTAAACTGGAACGTGGTTTGAATTTGTAAAATACTCACGACTTGTGATTTCATTGATAATCCCAAACTGTTTAGCAGTGATTTTAGCCATTCTTCCAGCCACAGATTCTGCGGGAGTACCAATTACTCCAAAATTCAATTTCTTAGCTTGTTTTCATTCGTTAGCGACTTGATTAATTGTTCTAATAATTTCTAAACCAAATTCTTGTGATTCTGGTGATTCTCCATGATGGAAATTGGTTAACGCCTTTAAAGCTTCAGCTAATCCCACAAAACCAATTGTTAAAGTGCCCTGAGTAAAGACGCTTTCCACATTTTGATCGGGTTGTAATTTAATACCCCCTTTTAAAATGTTATTCCCCATTAGGAAAGGAAATTGTTTTGCCTGAGCTGTTATTTGATAATTATATCTTTCCCATAGTTGTTCAGCAACAATATGTGAGTAGTTTTTAACTATTTCTAAAAAATCTTTTTGCAACTTAATTTTGTCTAAAATATCGTATTTGATTTCATTATCTTTTAATGCCTTAATTTCTTGCAAATAATCCAAAGCTAAAAATGGCAAGTTAATTGATGTGAAAGAAATATTCCCTCGACCAACTGGAGTTTTATCTCCGTTAACGTTTTCAAATGTTCTAGTACGACAACCCATTGTGGCTGCTTCATATTTTCAAGAATTTGGATCATTGGCTTTTCAAAGTTCGTGATAATTAAATGGAGTATCTAAAAACATGAAGTTTGGAAATAATCTTTTTGAAGTTGTATCAATAGCTTTTAAGAATAAATCAAAATTGGGCACTTGTCATTTTTCAACTTCAACTCATTGCTCTTGACTCATAGCAAAAGCTTTTTGAATATCAACTTCACTGTAATTAATTTCTTCTTTAACCTTGAAAATTACGATAGGAAAAATTGATGTTTCCCCATTTCCTAAACCCTGGTTTAAAGCTTCTAATAGCATAAAGGTTACTAGACGTCCAGAATTACTTACATCTGTTCCTAAATTAATTGATGAAAAAACCACTTGATTTCCACCACGAGAATGTTGGGTATTTAAATTATAAATAAATCCTTCCATTGCTTGGCGGGTTTCTTGTTCAATCTCTCTTTTACTAATTGTCATTATTTTATCGAATTCAGCTTCTGTTAAATTAATCTTATTTTTTAGCAGTTCTAAAACTAAACTTTTGCTTTGACTAGCTAAATTATCAAAATTAGTTCCTTGAGATTCTATTATTTTCTTGACGTTTTTTTCATCTAAATTATGATCTTCAGATTTTAAAATTAAAAAGTTATTAATTGTTTTAGCTAGGATTTTAATAAAACTTTTATTAACCCCTGGAGCCATAAAGTAATCAAATGCTGGAATTGCTTGACCACCGTGCATTTCATTTTGAGCTGTTTGAAATACAATCGCTGCTAATTCTGCATAAACTCCAATTGATTGTGGTGTTCTAATTAAACCGTTTCTAGTTCTAAAACCATTTTCAAATAAAGCCTGTAAATCATATTGCACACAAGTTGCTGATTTTGTAATAAAGTAGTCCAGGTCATGGATATGGATTTTACCTTCTTTATGTAATTTAGCAAATTTTGGGTTAACAACATTATCCAAGGCGTAATTTTTACTAGTGATTGAGGCAAACTTCATCATTTGCCCACTAGGGGTATCTCCATTCATATTGGCATTCTCGTTTTTCAAATCATTATTTTGAACCCCAATAATTGATTTGATCTCGTTATGATTTTTGATACTTTTGCTAATTAAAGTTTCTTTCATATTAATCTCCTTTTTTGTGTCTATATATAAATTACTCCAATTTTGAGAAAAATTTAAATTTGCTTTTAAAAACTGAAACCTAAAAAGGCCGATAGATACTGATTATTTTCAAGTTGAATGGATAACCATTTTTTAGTTTTATATTCACCAAAAGGCATAAAAAAAACTAGTTTTTAGACTAGTTTTTTTATGAACTGGCACCGTGCTATTTTGCACTTTCGTACTATCGTCGCCGCAGTAGAGCTTAACTTCTGTGTTCGGCATGGGAACAGGTGTGACCTCTACGCTATGGGCACCAGATCGGTTTTTTTGAAACAATAATATCCTTCAATAAATATTCAAGGGGATTATTCTTTCAAAACTGAACATTAGATTTAACATAAATTTGCAACTTTTTAGATTTTTCTTAATTCTAAAAAGACTCTCGATCTATTAGTACTGGTAAGCTAAACACGTCACCGTGCGTACACACCCAGCCTATCAACCATGTGGTCTACATGGGATCTTACTTGCTAAACAATGGGAAAACTCATCTTGAAGGAGGCTTCTCGCTTAGATGCCTTCAGCGATTATCCGTTCCGCATATAGCTACCCTGCTATGCTCTTGGCAGAACAACAGGTGCACCAGGGATGCGTCCAACCCGGTCCTCTCGTACTAGGGTCAGCTCTTCTCAATTTTCCTACGCCCACAACAGATAGGGACCAAACTGTCTCACGACGTTCTGAACCCAGCTCGCGTACCGCTTTAATGGGCGAACAGCCCAACCCTTGGAACCGACTTCAGCTCCAGGATGCGATGAGCCGACATCGAGGTGCCAAACCTCCCCGTCGATGTGAACTCTTGGGGGAGATCAGCCTGTTATCCCCGGGGTAACTTTTATCCGTTGAGCGACGGCCCTTCCACACGGGACCGCCGGATCACTAAGTCCTGCTTTCGCATCTGTTCGACTTGTAAGTCTCGCAGTTAAGCATTCTTCTACCTTTGCGCTCTATGTATGATTTCCAACCATACTGAGAATACCTTTGAGCGCCTCCGTTACATTTTAGGAGGCGACCGCCCCAGTCAAACTACCCACCAGACACTGTCCCTGATCCGGATAACGGACCGAGGTTAGAACCTCAATGTAACAAGGGTGGTATTCCAAGGATGACTCCACAACCACTAGCGTGATTGCTTCATAGTCTCCCACCTATCCTCTACATGTTACACCAAGATTCAATATCAAGTTATAGTAAAGCTCCACGGGGTCTTTCCGTCTAGTTGCGGGTAACCAGCATCTTCACTGGTACTAAAATTTCACCGAGTCTGTAGCCGAGACAGCGAAGGGATCATTACGCCTTTCGTGCGGGTCAGAACTTACCTGACAAGGAATTTCGCTACCTTAGGACCGTTATAGTTACGGCCGCCGTTCACCGGGGCTTCAATTCATGGCTTCGTCGAAACTAACCACTCCTCTTAACCTTCCGGCACTGGGCAGGCGTCACCCCCTATACTTCGTCTTACGACTTTGCAGAGAGCTGTGTTTTTGCTAAACAGTTGCCCCTTCCTCTTCACTGCGGCTCACATAAAGTGAGCACCCCTTCTCGCGAACTTACGGGGTGATTTTGCAGAGTTCCTTAGCTACAGTTTTCTCGCTTGCCTTAGGATTCTCTCCTTGACCACGTGTGTTCGTTCTAGGTACAGGTACCATGTAGATTAGCGCTAGAAGCTTTTCTTGGAAGCATGGAGTCATGGACTTCGCTACTTGCCGAAGCGTTCACTCCCCATCACACTTCAGAGTTAAAGTACGCGGATTTGCCTACGTACACCCCTTTGTGCTTAGACCAGCATATCCAACAGCTGGCTTCCACTATCCTTCTCCGTCACTCCATCACTCTACATAGTAGTACAGGAATATCAACCTGTTGTCCATCGACTACGCCTTTCGGCCTCGCCTTAGGTCCTGACTAACCCTGGGTGGACGAACCTTGCCCAGGAAACCTTGGTCAAACGGCATGGGGGATTCTCACCCCCAAACGTTACTCATGCCGGCATAATCACTTCTAAGCGCTCCACCAGTCCTCACGGTCTGACTTCATCGCCCTTAGAACGCTCCCCTACCACTGACGCTTACGCGCCAATCCATAGTTTCGGTAGTATACTTAAGCCCCGGTACATTTTCGGCGCAGAATCACTCGACTAGTGAGCTGTTACGCACTCTTTAAATGATGGCTGCTTCTGAGCCAACATCCTAGCTGTCTGTGCAATTCCACATCCTTACACACTTAGTATACATTTAGGGACCTTAACTGATGATCTGGGCTGTTTCCCTCACGTGCATGGACCTTATCACCCATGTACTGACTGCCGAGTATGAAACAATGGCATTCGGAGTTTAATTGCATTCAGTACCCCTAGGTGGGGCCATCATACATTCAGTGCTCTACCTCCATTGTCCTAAACCTCGACGCTAGCCTTAAAGCTATATCGGGGAGAACTAGCTATCTCCGGGTTCGATTGGAATTTCACCGCTAGCCACAAGTCATCCACGGTCTTTTCAACGAACGTTGGTTCGGTCCTCCATTTGGTTTTACCCAAACTTCAACCTGCTCATGGCTAGATCACCCGGTTTCGTGTCTACGACATCGTACTAAACGCCCTATTAAGGCTCGCTTTCACTACGGCTCCACGGATTCCGCTTAACCTTGCACGATATCGTAACTCGCCGGCTCTTTCTACAAAAAGCACGCCATCACCCATTAACGGGCTCTGACTTCTTGTAAGCATATGGTTTCAGGAACTATTTCACTCCCCTCTCGGGGTACTTTTCACCTTTCCCTCACGGTACTGGTTCACTATCGGTAAAATGGTAGTATTTAGGCTTACCCAGTGGTCTGGGTAGATTCCGACAGGGTTTCACGTGCCCCGCCGTACTCAGGATACCTCTTCGAGATTAATGTATTTCGCATACGGGACTATCACCCTCTGCGGTGCTGCTTCCCAACAGCTTCTGCTATACATTAATTTTGTAACTCTAACTAAGGTCCTACAACCCCGGTCCGTAGACCGGTTTGGCCTGTTCCGCTTTCGCTCGCCGCTACTGACGGAATCTCATTCGATTTCTTTTCCTCTTGGTACTAAGATGTTTCAGTTCCCAAGGTTCCCTTCTCATGACCTATGAATTCAGTCATGGATAATACGAGATGAATCGTATTGGGTTTCCCCATTCGGATATCACCGGATCAAAGCTCACTTCCAGCTCCCCGATGCTTTTCGCAGGTAGTCACGTCCTTCTTCGGCTCCATTTTCCAAGGCATTCACCATATGCCCTTACTATACTTTTTAGAGAAAAACCTATTGCAAATTTATGATTTCAATTTTAGTTTTTTAATAACAATTGATGTTTAATTTTTTATTTATATAAAACAAATAAGAAAATTGTATTTTTTCATCTAATATTCAGTTTTCAAAGAACAATTCTTTTTTCAAAGATTATCAATAATTTGTTGCCAAATTATTCAAATAATCTCTGAAAACTAAATAGAACATAAAGGATAGTCGAAGCTGTTAATACACTTAGTCACTTTCAGCTTCATTTACTTAATTCTCTCCATAGAAAGGAGGTGATCCATCCGCACGTTCCCGTACGGATACCTTGTTACGACTTCACCCTAATCGCTAATCCTACCTTGGTAGGCTCCCTCCTTACGGTTAGGACACCTGCTTCTGGTATTACCAACTCTCATGGTGTGACGGGCGGTGTGTACAAGACCCGAGAACGTATTCACCGCGGCGTTGCTGATCCGCGATTACTAGTGATTCCGGCTTCATGAAGTCGAGTTGCAGACTTCAATCCGAACTGAGATCGGCTTTTTGAGATTAGCTCCCCCTCGCGAGATTGCGACTCTTTGTACCGACCATTGTAGCACGTGTGTAGCCCAGGACATAAGGGGCATGATGATTTGACGTCATCCCCACCTTCCTCTAGCTTACACTAGCAGTCTCATTAGAGTCCTCAACTGAATGTTAGTAACTAATAATAGGGGTTGCGTTCGTTGCGGGACTTAACCCAACACCTCACGGCACGAACTGACGACAACCATGCACCACCTGTCTCAATGTTAACCTCCACTACATCTCTGTAGTTTTGCACTGGATGTCAAGCCCTGGTAAGGTTCTTCGCGTTGCTTCGAATTAAACCACATGCTCCACCACTTGTGCGGGTCCCCGTCAATTCCTTTGAGTTTCACTCTTGCGAGCATACTACTCAGGCGGAGTACTTAATGCGTTAGCTGCAGCACCGACATATTGCCGACACTTAGTACTCAACGTTTACGGCGTGGACTACTAGGGTATCTAATCCTATTTGCTCCCCACGCTTTCGTGCCTCAGCGTCAATAACAGGCCAGTAGATCGCCTACGCCACTGGTGTTCCTCCAAATATCTACGCATTTCACCGCTACACTTGGAATTCCATCTACCTCTCCTGTATTCTAGCAAAGCAGTTTTCAAGGCGAACCGGAGTTGAGCTCCGGGCTTTAACCTCAAACTTACTAAGCCGCCTACGCACCCTATACGCCCAATAAATCCGGATAACGCTTGCCACCTATGTATTACCGCGGCTGCTGGCACATAGTTAGCCGTGGCTTTCTGGTAGGGTACCGTCAGACTAAGAGCATTTCCTCTCCTAGTTGTTCTTCTCCTACAACAGAGCTTTACGATCCGAAAACCTTCATCACTCACGCGGCATTGCTTCATCAGACTTTCGTCCATTGTGAAAAATTCCCTACTGCTGCCTCCCGTAGGAGTCTGGGCCGTATCTCAGTCCCAATGTGGCCGATCAACCTCTCAGTTCGGCTACGTATCATCGTCTAGGTGAGCCATTACCTCACCTACTAACTAATACGCCGCATCCTCATCTTTTAGCGGTCCAAACGGACCTTTCAACACCTTCTGATGCCATAGTGGTGTCGTATGCGGTATTAGCAGTCGTTTCCAACTGTTATCCCCCTCTAAAAGGTAGATTAGACACGTGTTACTCACCCGTTCGCCACTGGGTGCAAGCACCCCGTTCGACTTGCATGTATTAGGCATGCCGCCAGCGTTCATCCTGAGCCAGGATCAAACTCTCATTTAAAAAAATGTGACTATATTTGATTCTGACTATCCTTTATTTTATTAAACTCAAACAAATTGATACAAGTTAAATTGTACAATTAATGATTGTTGTAAATTGTTCTATTTAGTTTTCAAAGATCATTTGTGCCGCATATTCGCGACTTATTTATACTACCAAAACCAGAATATTATGTCAATAAGAAAGTGAAAAAAAGTGAAAAAAGTTATAAAAAAAGTACATTAATTAAACTTATTTATACATTATAAAAAAGAAGAAGATTTTAATCTTCTCCTCAGTCTATTGTTTTATCATAAGTGTAAATACTTTTAATTTTCTCAATTTCAGCCTCATTTGGTTGATAGTAATCTTTTTGAGGTGTTTGATTTTGCAATGATGCAGGATGTTTTTTTAACACATCTCGATTGGCATTCTTGATGGCATTTCAAATACGATCTGAATCACCAAGGAAAATCTTGTTCTCATATTCTGGTTTTACTAAGTCACGATTCTTTTTGAAGCCCATCATTGGGTCGTGGTAAGTTACCCCGATTGGACCTTGATTTACAAATTGTTGCGCTTTTTGATCACCAGCTCTTCTTGGTGTGATTGTTTTAACGTATGGATCTATCACCTTTTCAACTGCATTAGTTGCTACAAAGGTTTGACTTTGAACTTCTGGTTCACTATCAAATCTAATAGTCTCATCTTTAACTGTAATAAAAGGTTCAACTTGAGTTGTTTCAATTGGTTGGGTTAATTCTTGAGTGACAAATTGTTTCAAGACCGGTTGAGGTCTAATATCTTCTTCGACA
Source organism: Spiroplasma endosymbiont of Panorpa germanica (assembly GCF_964019765.1). NCBI lineage: Bacteria > Bacillati > Mycoplasmatota > Mollicutes > Entomoplasmatales > Spiroplasmataceae > Spiroplasma > Spiroplasma endosymbiont of Panorpa germanica. The sequence goes on from NZ_OZ026461.1 coordinate 664,908, forward strand.
GTTTGGATATTAACTTGTGAATCATCAATTGAACCTTTCATTTCCGCAGGACTTTTTGCTAAATCAGATCTTAAACGATTTATTTTAGAATTTAGATCAATTGAATCTTCATTAGCACGAATAGTGTCAACTCTTTTTAATGGTTGTTGAAAACTTAAAAATTCATTGTCTTGTTTTTCTCTTTTTTCTAAAACTGGTTTATTTTTTTTATTCATCATTAAACCAACAATTAATAAGATGGTCAAAAATATGATCGCATAAAATACTGCCGGTGTTATACCTTGAACAACATAGGTTCATTTGCTTTTTTCTGAAAAATTCCAAAATAAAATCGAGAAACTTGATAAGTTAATACCAATTTTTCCTGTCTCTAAATCTGAATATGAAAGATGTTTCATTATCATTTGCACAAAAATAGTTATAAACAATACTAAAAACAGCATCGCTACTGAAGTAGAACGCAAACTCTTTGAATTGTTTTTTTTATAATAAAGTGGAACTGTAATCATTGCCACAAAACCAAAAATAGCCATAGCTAAAAATCCTAATAATACCAGTGCTGCGAAAAAATTATTTAAGGGCATTGAACTTGATGAATTAGGCACTTGACTGATCAATAAACTTAAGAAGTTGAACCCTCAAACTATTTTACCCATTTGTAGTTGTGGTTCTGCAGTAATGATTACTTGTTCAATCATGAAACCCGAAATCAGTAATAAGATAAAAAGCGGAATCATTATTGTTAAAGCCATTTTTTTTGTCATTCTTCCACTCCCCTAATGTTGCATATTAAATATTATATCACAATTTCGGTTTTTTGAATTCCCATTCTGGGAGAAATAAAATACGGAGTTTAATTAAACTCCGTAGTTATCTGGTATAGGTTCAGTGATTGAATAACTTTGTAAAATTTCTTCAATATCAAAACCTTTGGGATCATATTTGTGAACAAACTCTAGCATTAAGCGAGTTTGAGTTTGAAAATGTACTCTAGTTGATTGAGTATGGGGTGAATTAATAAAGGTATAAATTTGATTTCCTTTGACAACAGCTTCACTTAAAATATAAAGTTCATAACTATCTGCCACCGGGGTTAATCGGTCATATTTTCCGTGCAAAAACAAAGTTGGTGCAGCAGGAATATAATTTTCATATTTTAATTTACGAAATAAATTACAATCTCTTAAATCAACGTTAGCTGACAGATTAATTTTATTTATTAATTTATTAATTCTTTTTTCTGTTGTTTTTCTGGTCAAAGTTTTAATATATTGATGCTTTACTTTTCAAAACAAACTTTCCATTGAACCATAAGGTACATCAGCAATACAAAATTTTAATCCCACTGATCTTAGAATATCGCCATTAACAATATTGTTATACTCAGTCACATAAGCTCCCATACTGGTTCCCATAATCCCAAGACATTCAATATCGGTATATTCTTTTCTAAGTCAACCTAAAGCGGCTATGAAATCTCGGTGTTCAGTGGCTCCCATTGTGGCTGGCGCTTTTCCACTATTACCATGATTTCTAAAATCGTAGGCTAAAATATTATATCCCGCTTTGGATAATACTAGGGCGTGATAAAGTGATCAAAATTTATGACCCCCAAATCAATGTGATGCAATAATTCATTTTTTTGAATCAGGATTTGGTATATATGTTATTAGTTCTATTTCTACATCATCAATTGCCATAGTTTTGTATTTTGTGATATTTTCAGGATCAGTTATTTTCAAATCCTTATTTTTATAAAAAACATCCATCAGACGATTCATTCTTTCAACTTCTGGATACTCACTTTTTTTAGAAAACTTCATTCTCATGCTTGCTGTTTTTTCTAAATTTCAATATAGTTTGTTAATAAACCTTTGTACACGATCGATTGTTGTAATTTTTCTTTTCATTAATTTTAATTGTAGTTTAGTACAATCCCCTTATATCTAGTCATACTTAAAAGTGCTTCTCTAACACCTTGGACACCCATTCCTGAATCTTTAATTCCTGAGAATGGAAAACTGTCTGGTCCTCTTTGTGATTTTCCATTAATATTGACAGTACCACATTTTAATTTTTTAGCAACTTTAATGGCTGCTAAAATATCTCTACCAAATACTGAAGCTTGAAGTCCAAAATCAGTCTCATTGGCAACTTTAATTATTTCATCATTGCTTCGTAAGCGAATAATTGGCAAAACTGGACCAAAAGGTTCTTCTCAAGCAAGTCTCATTGTTGTATCCACATTGTCTACCAATGTTGGTTGCAAGCGATTTTTAACTAGAGCGCCCCCATGTAAGATCAAAGCTTTTTTCCCTTTAGCGTCATCAATTAATCCCTTAACAAATAGTGCTGATTTTTCATCAATTAGCGGTGTAATAAAAGCATCATCTTTGGGTTCACCCATGCTTAATGCTTGTACTTTTCTTAGAATAATCGGTACTAATTGATCAGCCACTTTATCTGTTGTCAAAACTCTTTTAATTGCCGTACATCTTTGTCCTGAATAACCAAAAGCTCCATTTACAATTTCATTGGCATAGAAATCAAGATTCTCATCGTCTAGAACAATCGCCGGATCTTTTCCCCCTAGTTCTAAAACCATATCTTTGGTGCTAGCGATTTGTTTTAAATGATTTCCAATTCCAACACTGCCGGTGAAAGAGATGAAATCAATTTCCTTATTTGTAGATATTAAGTCACCGATTTCTCTACCTCTTCCAGTAACAACATTAAAAATTCCATTCGGTAATTTAGCCTCAATACTTAGTTCTCCAATGAAGGCTCCAACCAAACTACCTGCAGTTGCTGGTTTAAAAACAACCGTATTTCCAGTCACTAGTGCTGGGAAAATTTTAGCCAAAGCTAAATTTACTGGATAGTTGAATGGAGAAATTGCTAAAACAACTCCCTTAGCAACCCTTGAAAAAACTCCAATTTTATTTTCTACTCCAAGTTCTTCTCCTGTTAAGGCTAAAGGATTTAATCTTTTAGCTTCTTCAAAAGTATAATCAATTAATTCTAGAGTTCTTAATACCTCATTACGGCAATCTTTAAGACCTTTAGCGATTTCTAACATCATTATCTCAGAAATCTTTTCAATGTTTGTTTCGATTAGGTCACGAAAATTTTTCAAAATCACGATTCTATCAAGTAGTTTAGTTTCTTCCCACGACTCTTGTGAATTTCTAGCGCTTTTAAAAGCTGACTCAATGCTTTTAGCATCAAGCGCAGTAACACGACCTGCTATCTTAAAATTTGTTGGGTTAATTATTTCCAGTCATTGATTATTATCGATTTTCTTACCATTTATAACTGATTTAAATTCCATATTCAAAACTCCTTTTTCATATTATAACGACAAAAAGCGGAGACTCCCCGCTTTTTTTTAAATTTTTATCAACTATTGATTTATTAAATTCATAATGATGGCACCAGCAATTGAAACGTTCAAAGATTCCACTTCGGGATTTATATTAATTAAAAAGTTTCTAGTAATCAAGCTTGTTGCCTTTGTACTGAGACCAGTGCCTTCGTTACCAAGAAGTAAAGCCTTTAGTTTTGGGGTTTTAATTTCATCAAAATCAACAGAGGGTTTTTTCAAATCCGTTCCAATGATTTCAAAATCATGATCTAAAGCTTGTCTAATCGCTTCGATTGAATCTTGACTAACCAAATTGATTGCAAATAGATTTCCCTGAGTTGCACGAATTGTCTTTGAATTGAAAAAGCTCACACAATCCTCAGAGGCTATAATGGTTTTAAAATTAAAAGCCGCGGCGCAACGAATTAAACTGCCCATATTTCCTGGATCTTGAATATTTTCTAATATCAAAATGTTGTCCTTAAAATCCACTTGTGATTCTTTTATTTCACAAACCCCAATTATATGAGCTGGAGTTTTGAGGTCACTGATCTTCTTCATAACCTCAACAGTTACCAAGGTTTGTTTGATATTTTCCAAAACAAGGTTACTAGCTTTTTGGACAACCACAACTTCTTTTAATTGGTGATTTTTCATAGCTTCAAGCACCAAGTGTTCTCCTTCAACAATAAATAATTTCTTTTCTTTAATAACTTTTGTTGACTTTAATTCAATCACTTTTTTAACATAAGCATTTGTCATGCTAGTAATTATCGGACTAGTCATTAAATAAAAAACCAATCTTGTATAGCTTATTCTCTGGATTTGCAAAATCTTTACCACGATATTTTGGATTTTGACAAGGGATACTTATCATAAATTTACATCTTCTTGGGGGTAACAACATTTTTGATTGGATTGCTTGAACTGCTGTTGTTTTTAATTTTTGGCTAAATTGGCTTTTGATTTCATCGTTTAAATCTTCAAGGTCCTTTTGACCTGCAGTTTTTATCATAATATTGATTTTATTCTTCAAGTATCATTTCTCAATTTTGCAATATTCTACGTAATTAAAAAGTTTAAAATCTCTTGTGCTGCTAATGAAACGATTTCTTTCAAAATTAATATCCACTACATAATCTTTAAACAAATTAACTCCTGTTTTTCCGCGAACCATTAGTTCATTAGTCTTTTCTAAACACTCTTCAAAAGTTTTAAATCCATAACCAATAAAAGAATTACCCTGTCAAACGTGATTATACTTTGGATTCTTAAAATTAATTGGTTCATGAAATTCTAGGGCATTTACTCAGTAACGGTTATCCACACCATTGATAAAAATCTCGTAGCCAAATTTCCTATCTTTTAGGATAACGCATTTTTCAGAAATCGAAAGGATTTTCTCTTTAAAAGTATTATTGATTATTTGTAATTGCTTATTTGAAAGTTTCAAGTTTGGTTTTGGTTGATTAACCATTAGAATTTTATTTTTTTTGTTCGAAAATTCTGATTTGGCCACACGAAGTGATTCTAAAGCTCACCCCTTTTTGTAAACGTTAACTTCACTATTTGGATCTGGCATAACTGTGTTAGATAAATCGATACTTTGGTCTTGATTTTTAATTTCTGAATCAGGACTTGAATTTTGTAATTCATAAGTATCAACAAGGTCTAAATTAATTTCTTGAGTATACTGGATTGTACTGTCCAAAGTTAAGGTTGGACGCTTACTAGCGTCAATGATAGTTTCTTCGCTAGGCTTTCTTTTTTTATAATTCATAACTAAACCCCCTTTTTTAACTAATATTGATTCTCTTGTCTTTTAAAATTAATCTCATTTTTTCTGAAATAAGTATCTAAGAGCTCTTGTTCGCTAAAATCAAATCAAGAGCCAATCTTAAAAAAACTGTTCATAAGAATGGTAAAATTGTTGCTATCTTTTGATAAAGAGTACTGACTAAAAAAACTTATTAATTGTAAATACTCTTGTTCTAAAGTTTCTTGTTTTGATAAATTATCGGATTCAAAGTTTTCAAAATCAAAACCGATTTCTAAACCAATGCTTAAAATAAAGTGCAAACCATCGATATACTCTTCTAGTAAAACATTTCTAGGACTCGCTGGTTTTTGAGATCAAAACTTAAAGCTTCTTTCTTCATTAATAAATTCCCCTAATTCCACAAAAAAGGCGATCATTTTCTTATTACTAATTTGATTGCTAAATTTTATCTGCTTTTTTTCGTAAATGTAATTGTCTAATTTTTTTTGACGCTTAGCTAAGTCAACTAGAGTTTTCTTTCCTATCATAAGCTTCTCCCTTTAAAAATTATACAATAAATGCTATTAATTAAGAAGTTTTTAGCAAAAAACAAAAAAACAACCCAATTGAGGATTGCTTTTAAAATCTAAGTAGATCAATTTAATGCCAATTATTCTTTTCCTAGTAGTTTAAACATATTTTTTTTATAGACTTCAACACCAGGCTGATTAAATGGATTTACATCCAATAAATAAGCGCTCATTGCACAAGCCTTCATAAATCAGTATGATAAATACCCGAAAGCATTAGCGTTCATTTCGTCTATCTCTAAAATGATATTTGGAATTTCACCTTCATTTGCATGGGCTTCAACAACACCTTGTAAGGCGATGTTGTTAACTTCATGGAATGATTTTTTTTGTAGGTAATTTAATCCATCCAGGTTATCTTTGTCCGCTGGAATAGCTAAATTTAAAAGAGGATTTTTAATTTTTAAAATTGTTTCAAAGAGTAGTCCTTTGGTTCCTTCTTGAATGAATTGCCCCAAAGAATGTAAATCAGTTGAAAAGACAACACTTGTAGGTAATAATCCTTTGCCATCTTTTCCCTCTGATTCTCCAAATAGTTGTTTTCATCACTCAGTAAACATTTGCATTTGCAGTTCATATGAAACTAGTGTTTCAACTTTGTAACCTTTTTTTGTATGCAAAATGTATCTTGCTGCAGCATACTGGTATGCAGTATTTGTTAAATCATCAGCTTTGGTATCATTCATCGCTTTTTTAGCACCGTCCAATATCGCGTCAGTATCAACTCCAGCTACTAAAAGCGGGAATATACCAACTGGTGTAAGAACACTAAATCTTCCACCAATATCATCAGGTATAACAAAAGTTTGATATCCCTTAGCATCAGCCATGGTTTTTAATGCACCACGACTTTTATCAGTTACTGCAACTATAAGTTCACTAGCAGATTTGGTTCCTTCTTTTTTAATTAAAAGATTTTCAAACACTCTAAAAGCGATTCCGGGTTCTGTTGTAGTACCAGATTTTGAGATATTAACAATCCCAAATTTCTTGTTTTCTACATAGTCTAAAACCTGTTTAGTATAACTTGAAGATATTGTGTTTCCAACGTAGATCAATTCACATCCACCTTTTGGATATAAACCACGAATCATCTCATCAGCAGCTCTTGCACCAAGATAACTACCTCCGATTCCAACTACAATCAGAACTTCAATTTTTTCTCTAAGTTTTTTTGCAACTTCTTGCATTTTTTTATACTCTATTTTGTCAAATTTCTCAGGTAGATCTAATCAACCTAGAAAATCAGAACCCTGTCCGCTTTTCTCAAAAATTTTCTTACTTGTTTCTTTAATTAATTTAATGTCAATTATTTTTTCAATATTTTCTAGTTTTGAATTTTTTAAATTTAATTTTATCATTTTATTTCTCCAAAATTTACAACCAATTAGTCGTTATTCATCGAATCGTCAATACTGTCTTCTAGTTTAGAAAAACCATTTCCAGTTTCTTGGATTTTATTTTCTGAACTCTTTAGCAGTTCAGGGTGTAATGCTTTATAACTAAGCTTCACTTGTTTTTTTGCTGCATCGTATTCAAGTACTTGTACTTCAATTACGTCTCCAATTGCAAAAAAACTGTTTATGTCTCTTACGAAAAAGTCCGAAAGTTCACTAATATGGATTAATCCTTTTGCGATTAATTCTCCATCTTCTGAATGAACTTCTGAAAATACTCCATAGTTCACAATGCTTGTTATTTTAGCATTAATAATTTGTCCTTTGTTTAACACATTAATTTCCTCCATTGTTATTATAAACCTAATTTCCGAAAAAACTCTATTTTTATGTAAAATAAATTATAATTATTTATATAGCTGGAGTGGAAATATGGAGTCAACTACTAAAAAAATTGAGGACAAAATTAACGAATTAAAGTTTTTCGTTCAACAAGATGGCGGTGATATGGAGTTTGTTGCCTATAAAAACAGAATAGTTTACATAAGACTAATGGGTAATTGTATTGGTTGCGGATTAATTGACGTGACATTTCGTGAGGGAATTGAAATGATTTTACTTGAAGAATTTCCAAACGATGTTGATGGCATCGATATTATAATGTAAATTTTTCAGTAAAAATTACGTCTAAGGGGATGTCGTTTTCATCAATTGGTAGAACGTTATCTTCCATTTGAAAGCTAAAACCAATCCCAATTTTTTTGTGAGTATTTGGGAATTGAGCCAAAACTCTATCATAATAACCCTTACCTCTTCCAAGTCGATTTTTATAACTGTCAAACCCAACAAGAGGAACAATTATAATTTCCATAGCAGATAGGTCAACCCCATTATCTTCTTTTACCTTGGGTTCTTTAATTTTAAAATCACTATTTTCATATCAATCTTCATTTTTAAAAACTTGAAAAAAATCTAGCTTAAAATTTGGTTGAATTTTTGGCATATAAACATTAATAGTATTAATAAAGCAAAAATCCACTATAAAATCAGTGGAAACTTCATCGTTTAAAGAATTATAAATACCAACATGTTTAAAACCATTATCAGTAATATATTTTATGACTTTACTTGAGATTTTTTTGCTAGCTGCTTCAAGTTCTTCATCGTTTTTTAAGGAAATTAAATTCTTAATTTTTTTTCTAAGAAAAACTTTATCACTCATTATCCCACAGAACCCTCCATATCCATTCTGATTAGTTGGTTTAACTCCACTGCATATTCCAAAGGTAATTCTTTGGTAAATGGTTCAATGAAACCCATTACTATAATTTCTAAGGCTTGCATTTCTGTAAGACCTCGGCTCATTAAGTAGAATAATTGCTCCTCACTTACTTTTGAAACTGTTGCTTCATGTTCAATCTGAGACAAATTATTTTCAACTTTATTTTTAGGAATTGTATCTGAGTGAGATTGATTATCCAAAATTAGAGTATCACATTCAACTCGAGCTTTTGAATCTGTTGCTTGAGGACCAATATAAACTAATCCACGATAGTTAGCAGTTCCCCCCTGGAATGTTATTGATTTAGAAACAATTTTAGACTTAGTCTCTTTTCCCAGATGAATCATTTTACCCCCAGCATCTTGATAAACTCCATTTTTGGCTACCGCAATTGAAATTGTATCACCTTGAGCACGATCGCCTTTTAAAATACAAGAAGGATATTTCATATTAATTTTTGAACCAATGTTTCCATCAACTCATTCCATTCTTCCATCTTCATCTACTAAACTTCTTTTAGTAACTAGGTTTAAAACGTTATCACTTCAGTTTTGAACTGTTGTATATCTTAAACTACTTCTTTTTCCTACAAATAACTCTACATTAGCTGCATGTAAATTGTTTTTAGAATAAATTGGAGCTGTACAACCTTCAATATAGTGTAAACTTGCATCATCATCAACAATTATCAAGGTTCGTTCAAATTGACCTGCTGCTTGATAGTTAATTCTAAAGTAAGCTTGAAGTGGTTTCTCCAACTTAACACCTTTAGGAATGTAAATGAAGGTTCCAGCTGACCAAACTGCTCCATTTAACGCAGCGTATTTATTATCATCATTTTTAATTAAGGTTCCAAAATATTTTCTAAATAATTCAGGATGTTCACGCAAAGCAGTATCACAATCTGTAAAAATTACTCCTTGTGACTTCACCTCATCTAACATTTTCGAATAAATTGGGGTGGCATCTCATTGCGCATTAATTCCCATAAGAAAATCTTTTTCTGCTTGAGGAATACCTAATCGGTCAAAAGTGTTCTTAATATTATCAGGAATTTCTGATCAATCCGAAACTGTTTTATCAGTTGCTTGATTAAAATAACAATATTCTTGAAAATTAATAAAGTTAAGATCTGGACCAAATCCTGGTTGAGGCATTTTTGAAAAATTAGCAAAACTTTCCAAACGATAATCCAACATTCATTTGGGTTCGTTTTTGTGTCGTGAGATTTCTTTAATGATTTCTTCATTAATTCCCATTTTGGTTTTGAAAACTGAAGATTCACCCTCATTAAAACCATATTTATACTTACTGATTTCTTTGATAGTTTTAGTTTGTTTTAATGGTTTCATTTTCACCCTCCATTGCTTGTAAAATCAAATTTTTATACCCATTGGCACCTAATAAAGCACAAGAAACTCTATTACCTTGTTCAGCTACATTAATAAAAACTATTAACTCATCTAATTTATCTTCTTCATAATCTTCATTTTTTATTAACTTATGATAATTAGTTAGAATTTCTAGAGCTTGATTAAAAGTCTTACCACTCAATTGCTCTGCTAAAATATCACTTGATGCAGCAGAAATAACACAACTTACTCCATCTCATTTTGCATAATTAATTATGTCATCTTTAAAAGCGATTTCAACTGTTATTTCATCGCTACAAACGCGACTATTTTGCAATTCTTTTAGTGATTCTTTACTATCGCTCAAACCCTTTTGGTCTGGATTAACAAAATGCGACATTATAATTTGACGAACTAACATTTTATCATTTTTGTCTATCATAACTAATTCTCCTCTATATTATGGCGCTAATGAAATCGTCGCTATTACCAATAGCCTCAAAAAGTTTATCGATCTCTGCTTTTGTATTAAAGAAGGAGAAACTGGCTCTAATCGAAATCTCAGGGAATCCTTGATGAGTGCTAACAATTCTAGCACAATGACTTCCTGAACGAATTTGAATTTTATATTTAACTCAAAGAAACGTTGCTATATCTTGGGGATTGTAGTCTCTAATACTGAAAGTTAAAAGCGGACTGTTGTTTTGCAAATTATAAAATTTGACTAAATCTTTATCCATTTTAGAAGCTTTTTCAATCACATATTTTTTTAATTCAACTTCTTTTTCAACGATTTCGCTCAACCCAATTGAATTAATGAAGTCCAATGCTTTATTAAAACCATAAATTCCACTAATATTTGGGGTTCCGCCTTCTAAACGTTCAGGTAAATCTTGAACTTGAAAAGTACTTAAGTCCCCTGCAACTTTTCCACTCATTCCTCCACCATAAAATATGGGAACTAGTAACTCTAGAAATTCATTTTTTCCTCAAAGAACTCCAACTCCAAATGGTCCATACATTTTATGTGCTGAGAAAACTGCCAAATCAATATCTCATTTTTTAAAGTCACTAATTTCATGACCAACTGACTGAGATAAATCTATTGCCACCAAAACTTTTGGATTAATTTTACGGATTTCTTTAACAATATTTTCAATGTCATTAAATCCTCCAATAACATTAGTTGAAGAAGCAAACGCCACTAATTTTGTTCGTGAATTAACCTTTTGAGAAATAAGTTCAACATCAATTGTTCCATCTTTTTTCAAATCTAAAAGTTTTAAGTTCGCTGAGTTTAATTTACAAACCTCAATTAAAGGTAGTAAAGTTGAGGAATGTTCCAAAGTTGTGGTTAAAACCTCATCATCTTTGAGAATAAAGTTTTTTAGTCCAAAAGCTATTTGATTAAAACTGTGTGTTGCTCCTGAAGTAAATATTACTTGACTATCTTTTGGGGCATTTACATATGTCAAAATTTTACTACGTGTTTCATTCAGAACTTCTCAAGCTTTAAAGGCGCTGCTGTAGTCTTGAGAATGGGGATTGGCAGCAATTAGTTCAAGATATTCTCTTTGTGAATCAATCACCACATCTGGTTTTAAACTTGTCGCTGCGTTATCAAAATAAATTACATCTTTGTTATGTTTTAAATATGGGAATAAGCTTTTAAAGTCTTTCATTATTTGATTTTCTCCTTTAAAAGAACAGTTAAGTAATCAGCGAAATCTTGATTGCGGAGGCTAATTAGTTCTAAAATTGGTTTAAAGAAACCCATTATTAGCAACTCTTTGGCTTGTAAATCGTTTAGACCTCTTGAGTTTAGGTAAAAGATTTGTTCTTGATCTAACATTCCAATCGCATTTGCGTGACTAGCCACAATATCGTTTTCATCGATTAATAAAATAGGATCTGAGTGAGCTCTGGCTGTTTTATCTAAGATTAGTAACCTTAATTCTTGATGGGCTTCAGAATTAGTTGAACCATTGCGAATATCACTGGCACATTTAACAAATCCTAACGCCTTATCCTTGATTATTGTATAACTTGAAATATCACTGGTAGTATTTCGAGCCAAGTGAATAGGATTAATAAATGAATGCTTCTCTAAGTTATCAAAAGCAATTGTTGCACTATAATAATCAACGCTACTATTTGGACCATTTAAATTAATCAAAATATTCTCATCAATATTTTCATTTGACAAGTTAGCATATCTTAACACTAGTTTACTGTTTTCGGCTAAATTAAATACGATTTCTAATTTTTTAGCTGTACTAATTTTATTTTGATTCAAATTCAAAATTATCAATTCCAGTTCAACATTCTTGGCAATTTTAATTTCGATTTTATTAGTTTCTTTTTCAATAATAATAAAACTGGTTTGACTTTTCTTGTATTCAATTACTTGAGAAGCTTTTTTTAATAAATCAAATTGGTTATCTAATTGAAATAGCTTTAATTTTTCTTGTCTGATTTCGCTCATGAATATCCCTCTTTATTTATTCTCTCCACAATTTTAGCATCCCCGGAAACAACAATTTTTCCATCAATAATAACGTGAGCGTGTGTTGGAGCTACTTTATTGAAAAAACGATCGTAGTGCGAAACTATAATCATTCCTAAATCTTTTACATTTTCCTTGTTTAAATTTTGTGAAACTATTTCCAAAGCATCAACATCAAGCCCTGAATCAATTTCATCGATTAGTGCGAATTTGGGATGTAACAGTTTCATTTGTAAAATTTCGTTTTTCTTTTTCTCTCCACCAGAAAAACCATCATTAACTGAACGTTTTAACATATTAACATCAAAATTAAGTTCTCCTGCTGCAGTTTTAATATCAGCAAATATCTTGGGTAATTTTTGTTTTTCTTCACTGTGTGAATTAACAATATATTTTAGAAATTCTAAATTACTAACTCCTGGAATTGTTTGGGGACTTTGTAAAGCTAGAAAAATCCCCATTCGACTTCTTTCATCAACTGGATCTTCAATAATTGAATGCGAATCAAACAAAATGTCGCCTTTAGTAATTTTATATTTGGGGTGACCCATGATTGCCATTAAAAGCGTTGATTTTCCATTTCCGTTCGGTCCCATTAAGGCATGAGTTTCCCCCGTTTTGACTACCAGATTAATTCCTTTCAAAATTTCCTTACCCTCAATTTCAACGTGAAGGTTTTTAATTTCTAATTTATGACTCATCAAATCACTCCTTTTTTCTTTATTTTTTTGCTTATCTATTTAATAATTATGTACTAATTTTTAGCAATTTTTGTGAAAAAAAGATATTTAAACCCGATTTTTAATTTATAATTAACCTTATATAATTATTTTTAGAGAAAGAGGGAGAATAAATGAAGAGATTATTAAGCATTCTAAGTTCAGTCGCTTTATTAAGTGGAGCTGCTGGAACAGTGGTTGCTTGTACTAGCAAATTTGACAAAAAGAAGGATGGAAACTCGATTTTAGCATTTTTAACAATTAACGGGAATAAGGTTTCAGTTGATTCAAGTGATGTTTTAATGGAAATGATTAATGAGTCAGGACCAAGTAATCGTAACAAATTCATTCTAGATATTTTAAAAATCTTAAATACATCTTTTTTTGTTAACGCTGAAGAATTTGGGAAATCAGGGGAAGTGGATGAAAAAGCCGCTACATCAACAGAATACCAAAATTTTGATTTAGTTAATCAACTAAAAGAATCTTATGAAGAGATTAAAAGCGAGGCAGAACGTCAAATTTCAGAAGAAAGAAAGAAATATAAAGATGATTTTGGTAAAAACGCAACCAAAAAATGATATGAATCGCTAGAAAAAAAATTCAAAGGTATTAAAGATCGTGACGAATTGGATGCTAAATACTTCCAAAGCGTAATCATCGGAGGTAATAAAAATACCACTTCAGAAATGTTGAATATCTTGTTAAATAATAATCAATTATCTTATACATTTAAAAACCGAATTGATATTATTAACCAAGAATTATTGGATTTAAGAGTTTACACTAAGAATGGTAAATCTGTTGAGGATTATTACAAAGATAGCGCTAAAAAAGACAAAGTTTTAATTCTTTGAAATGCTAGTGGTAAAACAAGTGATAAATTTGCCTCAAGTTTAGAAGATTTTAGTGCCTCAGATTTTGCTGGTCATTTTGACTTAGAAAAATCAGATAGTGAGCTTGTAGTTCAAAATGCACCGACAAACACAAAAGCTTATGCTAAAAACACAACAGCTCGTGGTATGATTTCAAACTCACAAAAATTTTTCCTTGATAAATACTATAACTACCAAAAACCTGTTGCTTTAACAGAGATCACCTTCCCTTTTGAAACAAATCAAAAACTAGATGATGGAATCACTCCTGCAGATTTTGGTTTAGAATCTGGTAAAGAAACTGAGTTGGGAAGAAATATTGAAACTTTCTTAACAAAAGACACAAATGCAAGTTTGAAATACTGAGATGATGCTTTAGATGCCCAAATCCCAAGTGGAACAGCTAAAAGATTCGAAAATCTTTTAACACTTGATGGAGATTCAACAACTTTCTCAAATACATTAAGAAGTTCAGTTTATGATTATTTAACAACAGCTAGTAGCGGAACTGCACCATCTTCGGGATCAGCTCTTGTAGATAGCATTAACCGTACAACTAATGGTAAAGTTTATTCGGTTGTTGGAGATGGGATCATTTCATTTGTCGAATCTGATGGGCTTCACTTCGTTCGTGTTGAAGGAATTAAGGAATTTAAAGCTTCTGGGGGAACTTGAAGTTCTGCTAAAGGTGATAATGGACCAGGGACTAGCGATGCTGAGCTTGCTTTATTTGATGATTTTTGAAATAACAAAAATGATAGCGAAAGAATCGCTGCAATGCAAAATACCGATAGCGCCACTTACAAAGGGTTAAATTCAAACCTTAACAACCCCTATTTAAAATACTTAGTTAATACTTCATTAACTAAGGGAATTACTGGATCAAAAACAGCTTATGATTTAATGACACAATTGAAAAACTTTGTAAAAGTTGAGGAACCATCATCTGGGGAAGGAACTTATGTTTGATGAACTTCTATTTTAGAGTATTACGAATACATGTTAGGAGCTCCTTCAACAAGTTCACCTCAAGAATATAATGAAAAATTCTTGAGCAAATTTGTAACATTCGGAGAAGAAGGTTCAGAAACTCCTCAAAATGATATTGCATTAAAAATGCAAAACTGATTTATCAGTCATATTGGTTCAGCTAAATCAACTGTTGCTGGAACCCCACTAACAACTCATGCAGAAAATCACAAAGCTTGAGTTAAATCAATTAAAGCTGGAAAAGCATCTAATACTGGTTATCCAGAAGGATATGTTCCAGAAAATATTGATAAAATTATTGGTATTAAACAATTTGATTTACCATCAAATATGACTTCATCTGGGGCAAGTGGTTCAAGTTTAAAAACTATGAACGATGCTCAAGGATATTTAACAAGAAAAGACTTTGATATTTTCTACAATAATAATAGCTATGCTGTAGTTTTAGGAGGTAAGAGATAATGAAGAAATTATTAGTAATACTTGGTTCTGTAAGTCTCTTGACTTCAACTAGTGCAACAGTTGTAGCCTGTAATGCCAACAGTAGAATAACTGAGGCAACTTTAAATGATAAAATCCTAAGATCACTTTTAGCTTCTGTTTTTGGAGACAAACACGCAGCAGCGATGGATTTTGGAGACATCTTCAATAGTGGTGATTTACAATCTTCACTTATTAATATAATTAACCGTATGATTGCTCAAAATAACTATTTTAGAGCTACAAATAATTTATACGACAGTCTAGGTTTAGGTAAAAATACCGAAGAAGTTGCTTTTAGAAACTACCAAACTTTAAATAACTCAATCGCTACAGACAAACTTTACACAGACTATACAAAAAGTATTTCAGGAGCTGCAACAACCCAAGCTTTGGATTATAGTATTCGTCGACAAAGTTATTCGCTAAACGCTCAAGATTTAAAATTAGAAGTTGGTGGTGAAGAAAAAGTTTATGCCAATGTTGGGGTAAAATTACCAGATGGTAAACTTTGATCTATTCGTAATGAATTAGCAACATCAGATTATAGTGAATCAATTCCAACCGCTAAAACTTTAAGTGGAGACGGGTTTTCATTAGTTGATATTTCAGAGGGAACTTCATCTCCTAAAGCAATCGCAGGTTATGATAATTTAACTGGTAAAGAGGCCTTGAAATATCGTTTCAAAGATTGATTTGAAAATGAAATTCAAAGTAAAATTATTGAAAATTTATTATCAATTTCAAGACAAATTCCTGAAGCCTTTCGTGTTGCTGCTGGTCCAGAAAGCAATAAAAAAACTGCATACTTTAACAGATATTCAGCAATCGGAAAATATTCACAAACATGAAATAATTCAAGTACCCCTTGAACCAGTAATATTAAAATGGTTTGAGAATTTACTGTCAAAAATACCAACTTTGGTAAAGTTAAAACTGCTTTAGAAAGTCTTGATATCGACCAGAATTCTGGAGTAATTAAATCTGATAAAAATATCGCTGATAACATCGCAAAATTTAATACAGCCATTGGAGATGCTAACTTGTCTGAAGATGGAAACGATCCTTACTTTAGCCAACCTGGTTTCAAAGGTTTTATTAGTATTAAAGATGGAGAAATCTATGGAACTAACAACTTAGCAACAGACTTTACTTACAAAACTAGTTTAGTTAACGCAAGTGAACCTGGGGTAATTGGGGAAAATGGTCACCTTTACTTCCAAGGAGCTAAAAGTGATGAAATTTCTGTTGTATTTGTTCTACCAGTTTATCTAATTCAGCTACTTCAAGATTATGAAATTCAACGTGATCCCGAAGGTGAAGCAGTTAAGTTAAACCTTGGTCCAAGTATTTCATCACCAAATCAATATCAAGATGTTTGAAATCAAGAACAAAATCTTAAAAAACATAGTAAAGATATTGAAGAATTAGATGCTAATTTGAAACAAGATATGATTAATCAATTCCACTACATAGTTTCACAAAATGAAGATGTTCTAAAAGAATCAAAAACTTCTTTATATTCGATTTATTTAGATGCTGACGATATCCTTTATTCAGGACTTTGAGATTCAATTAGTAAATATATAAAAGATGAGGATGAATAGATTCTCAAATAACTATCAAATCAAAAACTGTCAAGAATTTATTGACAGTTTTTTTTACCCCATTTTGGATCCCAAAATATATCATACTTTTTTAAACTTAACTACTTTTATGAAATTTGTTGATATAATTAATTTTAGATACATTTCCCGGAGGCAGTCAGCAATGAAAAAAATCAATTTTAACAAAATCTTTTGCCTAAGTTTATTTTTACTACACTTCTTTGTTTTGATTGTTACGTTTTGAAACTTGTTTTATCCAAATAAAGAGTGAGTTTTTATTTTACAAGTATCGTTAACAGTCTCATTAATTCAAACACTTTTAATGTTCTTGATTTACCTTTCATATAAATTACTTTTAAAACGCAAAGTGATTTTACAAAAAGCTAATTCATACAAATGATATAAAAATAGCAAGCCTGAAGAATTGAAAAGCATGTTAAAAATAGTGCTTCCCTCTTTTCTAATAATTCAAGGAGAAACAGCTTCAATTATGAACGAAGTTGTTCGTGATACTTTTTTTGCTGCTGTTTATTCTTTTGTAATTGTTAGTTTCTTTATAATGTGTTTGTTATTTTTAATTATCGCCATTATTTCAATAAATGACTTAAAAATCAACTGTGTAACCAAGAGAATTTTTAAAATGATGCTGCGTTTAAAAAATGGTTCATTATCATTTTTTAAGGGCTTAAAAGTCAAAATAGCTGACGCTTTAATTATCAAGATTTACAATGAATCTATTGATATATTCATGGAAAATTATCGCAATGATGATTTATTAATAATTAATCAAATTTATACTGAAAAACTAAACGACTTGAAAAAAACTTTGGAGTTTAGAGGATTTTAATTGACAACATGATTTAGTAATAAACTAAAAATTTTTAGTTTGAAAAAAAACTAAGGCATGTTATCAATATTTACAATAGAAGATATTTTTAGCTTGCCCAGATAAAGGAGCAACCATGAAAAATCAAATTATTAATACTCAAGAAAAAACACAAAATAAATTAGTACCAAGCCTAATTGAGGCTGATAAAAAACCTTTAATCGAGTTGATTAAGGTTGGTAAGAAATATAAAGATAAAGTTATTTTAAAAGAAATTGACTTAAAAATTTATGAAGATGATAGAATAGGAATTATTGGCTCAAATGGAGCTGGTAAAACCACCATTAGTGAAATAATTGGTGGCACTAAAGTAATTTCTTCAGGAACTATTAAAAGAGCCACTGATACAATTTTAGGATTTCAGTTCCAAGCATCAGCTTATCCCGTGGGAATAACTGTTTTTGATATGATCAAATACTACTTAGAAGTATTCTCTATACCTATGGATGAAAGTGAATTAAATCAAGTTTTAGAAAGATATCAAATTTCAAAATTTAAAAATCGCTCGCTTGAACGATTGAGTGGCGGTCAACAACAGTTGGTAAATATTTTGCTAAGCCTTATTCACAACCCTGATTTTGTCATCTTAGACGAAATTTCAACTGGACTTGATATTGAGGTCAGAAGTGAAATCTTTAAAATAATTAGAGAGAATATAATCGCTCAAAATAAAGGTATGGTTCTAGTAACTCATCAAATGCAAGAAATTGAAGATTTGTGTAATAAATTTATTTACATTGATCAAGGCGAAATTAAAGAATCGGGGGAAGTTAGTAAATTAGTTGATGCTTATGGTTCAGTTGAGAACTATACAATGCTAAAACTAAAGAAAAGTAAAGAGAAAAAAATAGTAGTACTCTCAGATACAAGAACAAATAATAAACCAGCTGTAATTAATCCTAAGAATCGTTTTAACAAAATTATTAACAGCGAACAAAATAAGGGTAAAAGCATTCCTTTAATCAAGTTAATTTTAAAATATTATTATAAAGGTATTGCTGTACCTTTCTTTCTTCTAGCATTCCCTATTATCTTAATGTTCTTGGAAGGATTTGCCTTTAAAGAAATTTATGGGGGCTTAAATCCCCAAGCTACAGCCAAGATTATCAAACAACTTACTGTTTCAGTTGGAACTGTTTGTATTATAATAGTCGGAATTTCTGTATTACCCCAAACTCTAATCGAATTTAGAAATAGTGGTTTGATGAAACGTATTGGTTCAACTAATACCAGAGCCATTAATTTCATAATTTCTACAATTGGTATTTGCGTTATATTTATGATTTTAACTTTTCTATGAACCCTACTTTGAAGCGGAATTATGTTTGGGTGAGAATTTGGGTGAAAAGAGATTATTGCCCCAAAACAAATAGGAGAATCAATTGGTTATTTAGCTTTAATTATTTTAACTTCAACGACTTTTGGACTAATGATTGCTAGCCTATTTAAATCTAGTTCTCCAACTGCATATATCACAATTTCAAATATCATTTTCATTCCTACAGCATTTTTGAGTGGATCGTTTATCCCGATTGACTTAATTGAAAAAAGCACAATTCTAAATGGTTTTTCTTATTTAAACGTCTTTAAATATACTATCACCCCATTGAATAGTTCTTGGTTTGGAACTTTTGAGTTTGACTTAAAAAACACTATTTTCTTTTTTGTATCACTAATTATAATTATTACCTTTGGATTTATCAGCTTTAAAAAACTAAGCTGAGATAAATAATAAACTAACTTTTTATAGCCAGAACTAAAGTTTTAGTTTTGGCTTTTTTAAACCCTACTCAATTGACAATTATATTTTATAGACTATTTTTTGCTATAATCTTATTAGAAAAAGAGGCGATAAAATGGATAAATGTATGTTTTGTGAAATAGTAGCTAAAAAAATCCCGAGCAAGAAAGTATTTGAAAACGACGAAGTTTATGCTTTTTTAGACATTTTCCCCAATTCTGACGGTCATACCTTGATAATACCAAAGAAACATTCAAATGACTTGCAGAGCACGGATTTTGACACTTTAAAAGCAATCGGAAGCGCTCGTAAAGAGGTTGCCGACTTACTGGTTCAAAAGATTCAAAAACCAATTGTCGGATTTAATTATGTTTCAAATCAAGGTGCCGAAGCCTTTCAAATGGTTTTTCACTACCATGAACACGTAATACCTAAGTATACAAAATCTGAAGGATTTTTGATTAATAAAAATGTTCAAAATTTAAGCGATTTAGATGAGGTTCATCAACAAATTTTAAAATAAAAAAAAAACCAAAGAAATAATTTTTCGGGTTTATTTTTTTATGCTTTTAGGATCAAAATGATTTAAAAACATTTTTCCATCTTCACTTAATATTCTAGCACTTCACTCGTTGTTACCAACTTTGCTTAGTTCATCATTTATCTTATATATTCTAGCATCCAAACTATCGAATGTTGAAAGGATGACAGCTTCAATTAATACCGGTTCTACAGGAGAACCAAATTCATTCTTACCATGACTTGCCAAAACCATGTGTTGTAATTTAGTTACTTCACTGTTTATTTGTCCATTACTATCTGTTAACAAATCTAATTCAATGGCCACGTTATTTATAAACGAATTCCCGATTGAAATATGTCCAAGCAATTTACCTTCAAGACTGTAGTCTGTTCCTGTAATATCAGCAATTTCAACAACTTTACCAACATCATGAAGAATTGATCCACAGATTACTAAATCTCAGTCGATATTAGCATAACCGTAGTTACCCATGATAGACTTGGCATTTCTTACCAATGTATAACTATGTCAGAATAATCCTCCCACAACATTATGGTGAATTGACATAGCTGCTGGATAACTTAAAAAGTCATCTTTTAATCGGTGCAAGATTGTTTCGGTTAACTTTTTATAAATCGGGTTTTTTACTTCGCTTAGAATCTTGGAAAAATTATTTCAATTTTCCTCAATATTAATTGGCGCACTCATATTAAAATCTTGGAATTTAATACCCAATTTTTCAAAATCTTGAGCTTCAATGATTTTGTAACTATTTATTTTTAGTTGAATCTGGTTTCGATATAGATTAGCGACACCTTCAACATTAATAATTTGATTAACAGCAATTGTTTCCTTATCTTCATTTGTTGAATTTCAAAGGCGAGCTTCTACTCTACCAGTTTTATCTACTAAATGGATAATCAAATAATTCATTCCATTACTTCCAGTTGATGAAATTATCTTTTCAATTCTAGCAACAATGTTTATATTTTTATCTGAACTTTTTATATCAAAAATTTTCAATTTTTCCCCCTCTTGGCTTAAATTAGTAAGCCTGGATTAATTAGTAATTTAGCAAATTCTTGCAGTATTTGGTTAGCTTCTACCAAATTAAGAGTTTTATTATTAAAAGTCATTGTTATGTTTACCATATTTTTAATGAATATTGCATTGTTTTCAGAAACAGGTTTTTGAATAATATTTCCTACCCCAATTGCAAATAACTCTCCAGGTTTTAATTGTCAAATACCTTTTTTAAGTTTTAGACTACCAAAATCAATAATTGAAATTTGGCATTTTGAATTTTCAGGATAATCATTTCCAAACTGGAATTCTTGCTTTTGTTCAGTTAATATTCTAGCAATTTCGCTAATTTCTTCATTTAAGCTGATGCTAATTGTTGGTAATACCATTTCCTTTTTACTAAATAATGAATATCTAATAATTTTATCTTCTTCTTTAATGTTCAAACCGTTTTTTTGAAGTGTTTTATTTCAAGACTTCATAGCCGCTTTAATAAAGAATGTCATAAGCGAAAGTTCAAGACCTTTTTCAAAAAATGGGTGTGCCATTAAGTCAAAAAGATTGCTCAATGATGTTAAATCAACTTCTAAGTCAATCGAAGTATTTGAAGCAAAGTTATTGGCCCCAAATGAATTAGAAGCCTTAGTTTTTTTAACTAACTTATCCTTTTTAGAAACATTTTCAGGAATTGTCTTTTTAGGGTAATCTTTTGATAAAAAATCAAATTCTTTTATCGTAAGATCAATATTTGATTTTAAATCATTTCTTTGGGTATTAGATTTAAATTCATCAACTTCTGCCAATTCCCTTGAAAGTTGTTTTTTAATCTCAGATATATTTTTATGGTTGTATCTATTTTCATTTACTGGCACCTTAACTTCTTCGTTCGAAGTCTTAGCCGGAGTTTCTTCAAATAAATTCATTTTCAATTGATCTCAAGTTAGGAATTCGATCGGTTCATCATTGACTAATTTTTCTTCAATAACTAAAGATTCTTCTACAATTGGTTCTACAATAATTGGAGTTTCTTCAATAACTAAAGATTCTTCTACAATTGGTTCTACAATAATTGGAGTTTCTTCAATAACTAAAGATTCTTCTGTAGTTGGTTCGGGTTCTACAATAGGTTCTTCAATAACTAGAGATTCTTCTACAATTGGTTCAGGTTCTTCTACAATTGGTTCCTCTTCGACAACGATTTCATCAGCCATTATTTCTTCAAATGCAGCTTGAGCCATGGTTGATGTTAGAGAGTTATCTAGAACTTGGGTTTTCTCGTAAAGTAGATCAAAGTCCATTGTTTCATTAGTAATAGTTTTTAAATCATCTGCCGTAATTGATTCCATAGATTTATCAGTATCAAATTCAACTTTGTCAGTATTATCAATATTACTCATTAGAGTTGATGCTGGGACATTGAAGTTTTTACCATCAAAAATGGTTTCATCATTATTCATAAAGATTGATTCGTCTTCAAGTCTTTTATCAATCATATTTCCAATAATATCAAGTTCTTGAGTTAAATTATCAAAGTTGGTTGTTAGTTCATCAAATTTCTTGCGATTTATTTCAGCTGTTTGAGTGTTCAAGATTTCATCAGTTCAATTATTTGAAAGTTGTTCTTCTAAAACTATCTCACGAACCTTTGTTTCTAAGGGAGCTGATGGTCTTACTTGCATATTAACTGTTTCTATTGTAATTGATCCAGATTCTTGATCTGCAATTTCCATAGTCATGGTTTGAGCATTTTCATAAATATCTTGGTCTCGGGAATCATATTTTGGCTGATTGTATTTAGGGTTTTCAGTAATAACATCTTTTAAAGATTTTCCAATGCTTTTAACGCTGTGGATGTTTTTGACTTCTTGTTCATTAAAAATATCAAAAATTATATCCCCATTAGTAACAATTAGAGATTCTAAAATATTAATGTTTTTAATAACCCCATTAACATGAGCTACAACATCAAAAGTTTCTAGTTGGGTAGAAATTTTAGCGATAACTTGGCCTTTTTTTACAATTTCCCCGTCTAAAACA
Source organism: Spiroplasma endosymbiont of Panorpa germanica (assembly GCF_964019765.1). Lineage (NCBI taxonomy): Bacteria > Bacillati > Mycoplasmatota > Mollicutes > Entomoplasmatales > Spiroplasmataceae > Spiroplasma > Spiroplasma endosymbiont of Panorpa germanica. Next base: position 688,039 of record NZ_OZ026461.1, read on the forward strand.
TAAACTTTTTCAACTATACCCTTTAAATTACTTTCTGTTTTAAATTTTATTCTATTCATTTTAAAGCCCTTCTTTAAACATCAAGTTAATTTTACTACATTTATGCCTTTTTTTGAAATAATAAGAAACAGAAATTTTTAAATGTTTTTAAGGTAATTTTTCATTTCCTCTATTGATCTTTGATGGAAGGCCAAGTTTTTCTCTTCTCGATCTGAGAAGACATTTTCTAAGGTTGGCAATATCCCCAAATTGGCTTTCATCGGCTTTAGTTTTTTGTGTTGGGAATTTGTAATATATTCTACCAAAGCTCCTAAGACTGTTTCTTTTGGCAAGGGTTGAAATTTTTGCTTTTTAATAAATTTATCAACACTCAAAGCAACGATCAAACCAGTTGCAGCTGATTCTAAATAACCCTCAACACCAGTAATTTGGCCAGCAAAAAAGAGGTTTTTCTTTCTCATAACTTGTAGTCCTGAATTTAGTATTTTGGGAGAGTTAATATAATTGTTTTTATGCATTACTCCGTAGCGCAAGATTTCAGCGTTTTGCAAACCTGGAAGCTTTTGTAAAATTCTTTTTTGTTCGCCTCATTTTAAATTAGTTTGGAAACCAACAATATTATAAAGCGAATCAATAGCATCATCTTGTCTTAATTGAACCACCGCGTACGGAGTTGAATTGGTTTTGGGATTAATTAATTTATTTGAACTCATGGGTCCATTCAATAAATTTTTACGCCCTTTTTTGGCTAACACCTCAATTGGTTGACACCCTTGAAAGAAAATAGCTTTTTCAAATTCCTTAATTTCAACCACTTCACCAGCTAGAAGCTCTTGGTATCAATTTTCAAATTCTTGCTCACTTAAAGGAACACAAATGTATTCTCCGTTATTTTTTTGGTGTCTTGAAGACCAATAAACATTTGAAAAATCAATTGAATCTTTGGCAACAATTGGAGCTGAAGCATCTAAAAAGAATAGCTTATTTTTACCAGTAATTTGAGATATTTGTTCTTGTAATTTTTGGGTAGTTAAAGGTCCTGAAGCTATAATGGTAATATCTTCATCATTTATTTCAAAGAACTCTTCTTCAATAACTGTAATATTGGGATTGTTATAGATTGACTCTGTAATTCGTTGAGAAAAACTTTCACGATCAACTGCAAGCGCGTCATCGCTGGGAATTTCAGCTTCATATGCTGTTTTTAGAATTAAAGAATCTAGCATTTGCATTTCTTCTTTTAAAATTCCAACCGCATTTTTAATTGACTTACTTCTGAAAGTATTACTACATACTAGTTCACCTAAATTTTGGCTTTTTTGAACAGGATTAGGATTCACTTTTTTAGATTCATAAATTTCAACACAATAACCTTTGTTCGCTAATTGAAAAGCGGCCTCACAACCCGCAAGACCAGCTCCAATGATTTTAATTTTAGCCATTATAGTGATGGCTTTTTCTGTTTAAAAGCATTTATTTTATTAATATCTATTTCACTATCTCAGTTATTTGAGATTCTAGCTGCAGTTCCTATATGAATCTGGTCTGTGGCATTCAAAATGTCACTGACATTATCAATAGTAACCCCACCTCCAGCTAAAATTTTCATAGTTGTGTTTAAATTTATTTCTTGAATTAGGTTCACATTCTCCGCAATTGGATTTGTTCCCCCAGCTGTTAAAATATTGGTTACATTAATTGAGTCTAAAAATATGGCCGCTTCCAAAAAACTTGGAACATAATCAAAGGCTTTATGGAATGTAACTGTTTTATTTTTAACTACATTCATTATCTTTATCATTTTATTGTAGTCAATCTCTCCGTTTTGATTAAGAACTCCAACAACAATTCCTTTGGCCTTAGTTTTATTAACAAATCTAATATCTTCTAAAATTTGGTTAAATTCTTCGTCAGTATAAACAAAATCCCTAGCTGTTGGTCTAATGATTACATTAACCGGGAGATGCGATAATTCCGTTGCTTTGGTAATTAAATCACGACTCGGAGTTAGTCCTCCCACTTCTAAATTATCGCAAAGTTCAATTCGATTTGCTTGTGAATTATTAATTCTTTTGATATCTTCCAAATTTTTGGCAATTACTTCTAAAACCATATGTTTCTCCTTATTTTAAGTATTTTTTTAGTTGATTTACTTTATCAAGTTTTTCTCAAGAACAATCTTGGATTCCAAAGTGACCATAGCGACTTGTGTTAAAGAAAACTGGTTTTCTTAAATCTAATTCTTTAATAATTCCCGAAACCGAAAAGTCAAAAGTTGCCTCAACGGCTTCATAAATTTTTTCAAGAGGAATACTGTGTGTTCCAAAAGTTTCAATAAAAATTGAAACTGGTTTTGGAATTCCGATTGCATAACTTAACTGAATTTCTAGTTTATCAGCCAACCCAGCAGCCACCAAATTTTTAGCAGCGTAACGCGCCATATAAGCAGCACTCCGATCAACTTTTGTTCCATCTTTTCCAGAGAAAGCTCCTCCACCGTGGCGAGCATAACCTCCATAAGTATCAGCAATAATTTTTCTTCCTGTCAGACCAGTATCCCCTTGTGGTCCTCCGATTACAAATCTTCCAGTTGGATTAATTAATACTTTAAAATCTGAGTTTAACATATATTTGTCAACAACAATCGCATTCATGATTTTTTCTTTAACAAATTTTTTAAATTCCGCTTCATTAAAATCTGGATTGTGTTGAATCGACATTAAAATTGTATCTACTTTAGGATTTTTTTGGTCAGTATAATCAATTGTAACTTGTGATTTCATATCAGGTCGAGAATCTTTGAATTCCCCATTTTTACGCAACTTAGTTGCTAAGTATACCAAATCATGGGCGATGGCAATTGCTAGTGGCATATAATTAGCAGCCTCATTTGTTGCATAACCAAACATGATTCCCTGGTCTCCTGCTCCAATAACGTCATTTGCTTGGTCAATTCCCATAGCAATGTCAGTTGATTGTTCTTCTATCTTATTAAGAATTTCACAAGTTTTTGAGTCAATTCCTCAAGAAGAATCATTATATCCTATTTTTTGTAAAACATCTCTGGCAATCTGAATGTAATCAACTTTGGCTTTGGTTGAGATTTCCCCACCAATAACAATAAAGTTAGTTGTGGCGAAGCACTCGCAAGCAACTTTAGAGTTTGGATCTTGACGTAGAACCTCATCTAGTATTGCATCAGAAATCTGATCGCAAATCTTATCTGGATGTCCTTCCGAGACAGATTCGCTTGTAAATAATTTTTTCATAAATTCTCCTTTAAACTACTATAAATTTTAAACAATTTCTAAAATATCTGCAAGTATTTTTAAATCCAAGTGCCTTTTTTCTTCATTTTTCTAATTAAGAAACTGGCATAGATGTTTATTAAAATACCAAAAAAATTCAAGAATATCAAGTCGACTATGTAATTCTTTTTCAAGTAAATTGCATAATCCAAATAGTTGGTGGTTTTTTTAATATTTAAGAAAATCCAACAAAAACTTAGTACAAAGACTGAGACAATTATAAATCTTGATAACGGGGTTACTAAATTTAAATCTAATAAATCAATTCAGCCGATTGCTCAGAAAATAAATAATAACTCAAAAAAAGCAAATAACAAGAAGATGTTAACCATTATTAAAAAAACTGAGACTCGATTTATTTTATACTTAAAAGTTTCAACCGGTGATTCCTTTATTATATTAATTTTAAATATATAAATGGCGCTAGCAAAAAAGTAAGGAATATTGAGGGTTAAGGCATCAAAGATACAGTTTCCCAACGGCACTGGAATTAGGTTCTCCAAATAGTACTTTTTTCTAATTATAGAAAAAATTGTTGTTAGATTGATTCATAGAAATACCCAGATATAGGTATACTTAACTGAATCATCTAGTATGTGGGTAAATTTTAAATAAAATAAAACAGTGTTTGAGGCTAAAGTGAATGTCATCAATCCAAAGAATACTCACAAAATCATACTAACAATTTTATTGTAACCAGTTTTGATTTTAATATTAGCACTATTATTGTATTGCATTTTTCAGACATCATACATCGGATTTCTAAAAACACTGCGGATTTGTAAAATTGAAAAAAGTGGATTTAAGCAAAAAAGTGATAAAATTCCTATTGAAACTTTTTTACGAGCTTCAAAATCACTCAGATAAGCTCTTTTTGAATTAGCCATAACATAAACAGTTAGCGGGATAAGAAATGGCACTAAAATAACTGAGATACAACCACTGATAATCAAAAAGACATGTCAGGTAATATTATTTTTATTATGAAAGTTGTCATCAGTAATGATTATGCTAGCAATGTTTTCTCCTTCATTCTCCAAACTTGTTATTTTAATTAATTGAGGAATTATAAAAAAGTTGATTGAAAAAATTGCTATCATTATTAATGCATCTCGATTTTTCTTCAACATTTCAGTTGAGGAGAAAGCCAATATTAATCATAGACTGGCTCAAAAACCTAATAAAAACATCATTGGAGCTGTTAGTTTTACTCAAACAAAATTACGATGACGCAAATCTAAATTATCAAAATTAATTCATCAGTTGGCTAGGGAGGCAATTAGAACAAAAAAGCAGGCAAACGATAAAATAAGCATCAGCATTCCGATCATCGTAAAGACTTTGTCTGAATAAGTATTTTTAAAGATCATCGATTCTTTTTTTCTTAAGAAATTATTTCTAACCATTACTTACCTCCTTTAAATATCTTTTAAAATTTTCTCAACCTCGATGTCATTAAGTGGGAAATGACGAACATTCTTCATAATTTTAAAATTAAGATTACTAAAATTTGCTATTTTTTTTGCTATTTTTTTTGGATTAACGAGTCTATCACTATCACCTTGAATAACTTCCACCTTATCTGAATTTTTACTCAAAGCTTTTCAAAACCTTCTTTGTAAAGTATTGAATTGATAAAACTCTCTAACACTAATAAAACCTGAGTCAGCAAGACTTTTCTTATAATTTTGCATCCCCACATTGTTTTCCATTAAGTCTAAGGGTTCATAATTTAACGGTATAAGTTTTTGAGAATTAAAAATTGTTCCTCAAAAAATTCTAGAATTTGCTTTTGATAAACTTTGATAAAATATTTTATTACTTAAACTAGCTAATATAACTTTTTCAACATTCACTAGTCCCATGACTTCTTGAGTTAATAGCGATCCCAAACCGGTTCCCAAAATAATTAACTTCTGATCTGGATATTTATTTATCAAGTAAGTCACAACTTGTTTGACATCAAATAAGTGTTTACCTAGGTTATGATACTTTTCAATCTCATTTTTACCATGACCTCTTAAATCAAAACTGACCACTGAGGTGGCAGGATTTTTCTTTAACATATATTCTTCAATGTTATCGAATTGTCGTGATGAAAATCCTAGATCGTGAATACACAAAATAATTTTATCCCCTTTTGGATTAATTTCTCCAAACCAGTTTAATTTAAAGTTATCTATATTGATAAATCATTTCTTTTTAATCAGTTCTGGGGCATGGTTTTTTTGATATCGATATTTTAAGCTATTGAAAATAAATAATTTGATAACTAAACCTAAAATTATTATGAATAAAAGGAAACCTAAAGCGGCAAATAAGAATATTGTTATAACTTGAATGAATGTCAATTTAAAGCTCCGTTCTGTACTATTTTTTTAAAATAATATTTTATTCTCTTACAAAAACTCGGTTTAAAGCTAAAACCTCATTATTGTCATTAATATTAATAATAACTCCACAAAATTGACCAGCACCCTTAGCTGGCTTAAAGCGACTCGGAAGACCTGTTTTTTCTTTTCTAATAACATCTTCAGGTTCGACTCCAATAATTGAGTTTATTGGACCTGTCATTCCCAAGTCAGTTATGTATCCAGTTCCTTTTGGCAATATCATTTCATCTGCTGTTTGAACGTGAGTATGTGTTCCAACTAGAGCTGTAATTTTACCATCATAGTTTCAAGCAAAAGCCATTTTCTCAGCACTAGCTTCACCGTGGAAATCTACTAAATGAATATCGCAAGGAGCTGAATTTTGGATTAATTCATCAAAAGCTTGATATGGATTTTCTGCTGGATCCATGAAACTACGACCAATTAGATTTGTGACTCTCACTTTTTTATTTAAACAATTAACAACAATTGAACCTGGTCCAGGTGTGAAGGGATTCATATTTAAAGGTTTTAAAAGATTTGAGTAATTATCAATATAATCAATAACTTCACTATTTTTGAAAATATGGTTACCTGATGTGACAATGTCCACACCATTTTTAATTAATTCCAAAAAATGTTTTTCTGAAATTGACTTACCGTGAGTTACATTCTCTCCGTTACCAATTACTAAATCTATATTATTACTTTCCTTAAATTTAAGCAAATATTTTTCAATCATTTCGCGACCTTTTGAAGCATAAATATCTCCAATCATTAAAACTTTCATTTAAATCTCCTTCTCAATTTTTTTTAAAATTTCTTGGACAACCAAATTGTCATTATCCTTGTACTGATTGATGATGTTTTGTAAATTTTTGAGTAAATTCAATGAACCTATTTTTTGCTCACACTCTTCTAGTAATTTAATGGCATTTTTAATGCTATCAAAAACTGCTGCTCGTGAAATTTCGTGCTCTTCGGCAATTTCTTGTAAAGAAAAGTCCTCAAAGAAATAAAATTCAAAATATTTTTTTTGCTTTGAAGTTAAAAACTCTTTGTAAATATCAAAAAGCTCAACTACAAAATCATTTTTCTCAAAATTATTCACTATCATCATCCATAAAGTCAGCAGCTAAATAATAAACATAGTCATCAACATCAAATGGTTCAATATCATCAATTTGTTCACCAACACCAATCATTTTAACTGGAATATTTAGTAAGTCTTTGATTGCCAGTGCAATTCCACCCTTGCTAGTTCCATCCATTTTGGTTAAAATAATTCCTGTCACATTAGTGGTTTCAGAAAAAGCTTTAGCTTGAGAAACTCCATTTTGTCCCGTGGTTGCATCAATAACTAAAAGGCGTTCATGAGGTGTGTTTTTATATTTACGCTCAATGATATTTTGCATTTTTTCTAACTCTCTCATTAGATGTTCTTTATTTTGTAAACGACCCGCAGTATCAATTAATAGTAAGTCATATTTTTCATTTTCAGCTTTTTCCAGGGCATCAAAAACCACGCTAGCTGGATCTTGGTTAACTTTTTTACCTCTAATTAAATCAACACCACTTAACCTATTATCAACTCACTCTTGTAATTGTTCTCCAGCTCCAGCACGAAAAGTATCTGCTGCCGCAATTAAAACTTTATTATTGTTTTTAGCATAAAAGTTGGCGATTTTAGCTAAACTAGTGGTTTTTCCCGTACCATTAACCCCAACCATCATAAATATGTTCAAACGTCCTTTAACAAAGTTTAATTCTGATTTAAACTTCCCTGAGTCAACATAGGCATCATATAATTCTTCAATTAAAATTTCTTTAATATCTTGGAAACTGTCTTTACGTTTAACTTTCTTTTGAACCGCGTTAGATATTTTCACAACCATTCCCATTCCCATATCAGTGGAAATTAAGATATTTTCCAATTCTTCAAAGAATTCGCTATCTGCCTCTTTATATTTCTTTGAAAGTTTTTTGATGTCTTTTGAAAAACTTAAACTTTTTTTAATTTCGCGATGTTTAATTTTATCTTTTTTCTTTTGTTCTCTTTTATCCTTTAAATTCTGTCAAAAACCCATATATTAAAATACCCCTTTATCTATTTAATTGTATATTATTTTACTCTTAGTTAAAATACCATAAAAAAAACTTTAGCGAACTAAAGTTTATTTAAAATCAACATCATCCACGAAAACTTCATCAAACTTACCAGTTCTAATAAAATTCAAGATTTCCTCAATATTTACTAAGTGGTCTCCTGCACGCTCTAAATTTCTTAGCTCACGAATTGCGTTAATGAAAATTATTGATTGTTTAGGGGCATTCTTCTTAGAATTTTCAATCTCTGATACTAGCAAATCATTTAGTTCAGATAACTGAGAATCAAGGATTTTTCGTAAATCTAGCACCTTTTTTCTTTGATCATTTTCATAATTTTCAAACAAAGTTGAAATAAAGTTTAACATTTGATTCACCAAGTCAAACATTCGTGAAATATAACCAATTTCGATCTCACCGGGTTGATAGTTAATGTAAAACATGCAAACTAATTTTGCATAGTCAGCAATTCTTTCAATTTCACGACTAATTAAAATTGAACCAACAGCCAATCGCAAATCTCCGGCCACCATTTGTTGTTTGGCAATTTTTCAAAGAGCCATATTGGTGAACTTATTTTGTTGTTGGTCTATTAACTTATCCCCAATAATAACTTTATTGGCTAAATCAATATCGCGTTTTTCCATCGCTTCAAAAGCTCGAGCATATTGAGATTTAGTTGATTCAACAAGATTGCTTATATCTTTTTTGATGACATTTACGTCATTATCTAGTATTTTGTTGTATGACATCTAACTTTTATCCAAATCTACCTGAAATGTAATCTTCAGTTTTCTTATTTTTTGGGTTGGTAAATATTTTTTTGGTGCGGTCGTACTCAATCAATTCCCCTGAAAGGAAAAAGGCTGTGTAATCACTTACTCTAGTCGCTTGAGCCATTGAATGAGTTACTATTACTATTGTATATTCTTTTTTAAGTTTTAAAATCAATTCTTCAACCTTTAATGTGGCAATTGGATCTAATGCACTTGTTGGTTCATCCATTAGTAATATTTTGGGACGCATCGCAATTGCGCGAGCAATACAAAGTCGTTGTTGTTGACCCCCAGATAGTCCTAATGCTGAATCCTTTAAGTAGTCTTTAACATCATCTCAAAGGGCTGCTTTTTTCAAAGAATCTTCTACTAATTGATTAATAACTTGCTTGTCGCGAATCCCTTGACTTCTTGGTCCAAAAGCAACATTATCAAAAATTGAAATCGGGAAGGGATTAGCCTTTTGAAAAACCATTCCAACTTCTGTTCGCAAACGAGCCACATTAATTCCTGGTTCATAAATATTAACACCATTCACAATAATAGAACCATTTATGACAATGTTTTCCACCAAATCATTCATTCGATTAATCGATCTTAAAAGTGTTGATTTTCCACAACCACTTGGCCCAATAAAAGCTGTAACTGTATTCTCTTTAATTTTCATATTAATTTTTGAAAGAGCTTGTTTATTTCCCATTGAATAATAGAAATCAAGATCTTCAACTTCAATTACGTTTTCACGATCTTTTAGAGCTACTTTCTTAGGAGCATTAAAAAGCTCAGCTTCATTAATGTGCTTTACTTCAATATTATTTTTGAAGGAAGTTTTTTTAGCTTCGACTTCAGCCGCTTTAGCTTGTTTTTTCAAGTGCTTATTCTCTTTAGCATTTAATTCTTTAGTTGTTAAAACATCTTCAAAAACGTTCGTCGTTTCTGCTGTATGAGTAATATCTTTTTCTTTATTTACTATCATTTTTAGATTTTCCCTCCTTCAAAATATTTTTGATGATTTTTTTGTTGCGCTTATGATTTGCTATTATTATTTTATTCCTTTTTATGTTAAATAATAACAAGAATCGTTTAAATCTAACCGAAATTGAGTGACCAAAGCGTTTAAAGTCATTCTTATAGTTGTGTTTGAAGATTCTCCTAAACACCTCAGCCCAGTATACTCCAAATTTTACTGGTCGGTAACGTGGATCTAATTTTACTGAAATTGTTTTACTAATGTAATTTAAAAATAAAACTAATAACAATGTGACCATGGCAAGTTGGTAAGCAACTCCCATAGTTTTTCCACCACCACCTTCAGCGGCCATCATATAAATTTGTGTTGTCATTGTTGCACCCGGAGATAAAAATCCTTCTGTTGGATATCGTACGGCTGTTCCAAGTGTTAGATAAACCGGAGCTGATTCACCAATAATTCTTGAAATTGCTAAAATAGATCCAGTTAAAATTCCTTTTAATGCGTTGGGGATTACAACTTTAATTAGTGTCATTGTTTTACTTAAACCCATTCCAATTGCAGCTTCACGATAAGAAGCTGGAACAGCAATAATTGCATCCTTAAAAGAAGTAATTAGTGTGGGCAGAATTACTAGTGTCATTGTTAAGCTGGATGCAAAGATTGACATTGGTAATCCCAGGGTAACTATGAAGATTGTAAGTCCAAATACCCCGAATACAATACTTGGTGTTGAGGCTAGAACATTAATTGAAAAGTCAATTGTTTTTGTGAAACGACTTTGAGGACGAGCGTATTCTGCTAAATATATCGCCACTATTAAGGCCAGCGGAAAGGCAAATAACATCGTTGAGAGCACTAAGAATAAAGTTACTAACATGGTCGCAAAAATACCAGCTTTTTGTCCTTCAAATTCAAGGAAATAATTAAAGCCAAAGCCAATAAAACCTTTAATGATAACTGTAGTAATGATTCACAGCGTAAATGATACCACAATTGCGGTGGCTAAAATCATTAATAATTTTTTTCAAAAGCTGTAGAATTTTTTGTATCCCGTCCTCATCGCTGAAGATCTCACCAAAATTCCTAACTTCAAATCTTCATATTGATATTCATGATTTTCATTTTCTTGTTCAGCATTTTTATTAATCATTTTTGAACGACTGCGGTTATTGCGTTTTTTTGTATTAAGATTGGTGATAGCTATTATTGATAGGTTTATGATTATTACTATAATGAACAATACTAAACCAATTGCATAAAGTGCTGACTCATGAGTTGATCCGTGATTTTCAAGCATTTCCAATCCAATTGTTCCCGCTAGAGTTCTAACAGATGAGAAGATAAATCCCAAGAAACCGTCATCTGTATTTAAACCAATTGTTGAGTTACCAGCAATCAAAATTACTGCCATGGTTTCCCCAATAATACGAGCCATTCCGGTAATTATTGCTCCAATAATTCTTGGTCTAGCTGAACGTCTAACAACTTTAAATGTGGTATATTCTTTTGATAAACCCAAACCTAATGCCGCAAAACGATAACCATCAGGAACCGAGTCAATTGCATTAATTGATAAAGTAATCATTGTTGGTAGAGCCATAAAGGCTAAAGTAAATCCAGCGGTCATTAAATTTCCTGGTGAAGCTGCTCCCATTTTAACAAAAATAGTCCCAATTTGATCTAGGGCGAAAAGTCCAAAAACAACTGAAGGTATTCCTGCTAAAAGTTGAATAATAGTAATAATTGTTCTTTTCGATTTTCCTGAAAGATATTCGCAAATGAACAGTGAAGTATAAATGGTTAATGGAACTGCAAATAATAGCGCAATCCCCAACATCGCCAATGTTGAAATAATAATACTAAAAATACCATAACTGGCATCGGGGTCATTATCAGCTCCTGGGCGTCATTTACTTGTAAATATAAATTTAAAAAATCCAAATTCGCTTAAGCTGGGAACAGATTTATAAATAATGAAACTCACTAATAACACCAACATTAAAATAACCAACGAAGTAATCATTATAATAGAAAACTTTGAGGCTGCATCTAGTTTTGAAGTCTTAACTTTTGGTAAACCAGATTTGTTGGGTTTCTTAGGCTTCGGATTTAACTCTACTTTAGTATCGTCAATCTTTGTTGTCGTCATTTAAGTACCTACCTTTAATAAATTAGCGTCCAGCTAATTATCTATTTTGTGGATTTAATACCACTTTTCTAATTAATCCTTCTTGTTTAAAGATATCGATTAGTAAGCCATCGTCGCGTGATTCTTCGATAATTCAAATCAAAAATTCAGTAATGTCATTAATTTTTTTATGATAGCTGTTGAAAATTGCTATAAAAGGTCTTTGAAATTGATAAATTTTATCATGAATTGCCTCAGTGTTATTTGGCATTTCTTTAGATTCTGGATTCTTTAAATCAGTAACCGGGGCGTTTTCTCAATCATCTCCTGAATCAACTGGATTTGCTAAACGAATGTTGTCAACTGCAGTTAATCTAATTCCTGATTCTCTGGTAATTGAAGGTATAAATGCATAAGAAATATAACCAAATCCCCCTGAGGAAACCATTTGCAACATCATTCCATTTGAGTTAACAACGTTAGCAGAAGGCATTTCTTTAACACCGGTTAAACTTGAAAAGGCATCCCTTGTTCCCGAACCATCTTCTCGAGTTATCGGAAGAATTCTAGTATTTGGAACTCTGTCAACAATTTCTTGATCAATTGGTTCAAAGCTATTATCTTTAACGAATTGAGCCAACTCTCTTCATGTACTTTTGTTATCATAAATTTTTTGTAACATTTCCTTTGAACTTGCTTGATCTTTTTTGGAAAAAACAAAGTTTAAGTTTTTTGACAAAATATCATCTCACCCTGATGGGGGATTATAAATGATGGCAATGGCATCAACTGCAAATTCTAAACTAAGAGTATTGTCAAACTTTTCAATTTCCTTCAAAGACATAGCAACACTTGATTGTCCGTTTGTTATTTTATCCTCTTGGGCTGGAGTTTGATTCCACTTACCAGTTGTTAAAGTCGAATCGCTAGCCTCCTTAGAAATAAAACCAATTTCATAACTACCATTTTGAACTCCAACAACTCCTGCTTGACTTCCTGTTGAATTGTAAACAAAATCCTTTTTAGTATCCTTGTAATAAGAATTTGTTAATTTTTGCATAACTGGGTTAACACTAGTGCTACCGCCCAAAATATGGGCATTTTTTGGAATAACCAGGGTTCAAATTCATAATGCTGTTAACAATATAAAAATTGATGATAATCAGATTGCAATTTTTTTTGTCATATTACCTCCATGGGTTATTTAATTTTATTCTTCTTGATTAGTGATTAAATTTTTAGCCTCAACTAACTTAATTTGAACAATTTTAGTAATCCCTTTAGCTTCCATAGTTGCTCCAAATAAAACTTCACAATTTTCCATTGTCCCTGTTCTATGAGTTACAACAATAAATTGTGTATTGTTTGTAAATGATTTTAAGTACTTAGCAAATCTTTCCACGTTAGCTTGGTCTAACGGCGCTTCTACCTCATCTAATATTACCATTGGTATTGGACGTACTTTTAGAATTGAGAATAAAACCGATAGTGCAACCATTGATTTTTCTCCCCCAGAAAGCAAGTTAATATTATTTATTTTTTTACCTGGTGGATTAATTTTAATATCAATTCCTGAGTTTAAAAGATCTTCGGGATCTGTATAAATTATTTTAGCAGTTCCCCCTCCAAATAGAGTGGCAAAAGTTTCAGGCAATGCCAAGTTAACTTCGCTAATAACCTTTTTAAATTGGATAACCATTTGATTGTCCATGTTTAAAATAGCTTCTTGTAGGTTTTTAATACTCATTTGAACATCATTTGTTTCTTTTGAATAAAACTCATAACGATCATTTTCTTCCATAAAGGTTTCAATAGCATCAAGGTTTACATGACCTAGATTTTTTATCTCATTTGATAAGTCTAAAATTTGTCTTCTAGTGTCCTCTTCGTTGGTAATTTCAACTTGAATATTTTCACTAGCTGTTTCAAAAGTAATTCCGTAGTTTTGAACTAAACGATCTGAAGCTGAATTTAGTTTTTCACTAATTAAAGCAGCATCACGCTTTGATTCATATTCTTTTTCCTTTAAAGCACCTAAAAGTTTTCTCTTTTCATTGGCTGATTCATTTAGTGAATTTTGTCGCTCCAAAGATTTGTCTTTTAAAGAACGCGAAACATTTAACTTTTGTTGTAATTCTTCTTTTAAATTATCAGCATCAATAATTTCTTGAGTGATTTGTAGAATTTCTTCTTCTAAAGTCGACATTACACTATTTTGGTTTTCAATATCTTTACCAGTAATGATTCGATATTCCGACTTAGCGTCTTCAATGTCTTGGTTAAGAATTTCAATATTTTTACGAGATGCTCCGATAAAAGATAATTTTTGAGAAATCTCTTCACGTAATTTTTCTGAAGTTGATTTTAAGTTATTAATTGATTGAACAGTTTGATTTTGTTCTTCTCCTAGTTGTAATAACTTTTCTTCAATTTCTTTTATCATTGAAGCGTTGTTTAATGAAGTTATTTTAATTCTTCGAGAACCCCCAACGATTGCTCCGTTAGGTAAAATTCTTTCTCCATCCAAAGTTGAAATATGTAAACGGTAGTTAACCAACTTAGCCATTTCTCTAGCGGCATCAAAATTAGAAACCACAACACTAGTCCCTAAAATATAGTCAATTGCTTTTCTAAATTTATTATCGATTTTAACCAAATCACTGGCAAAACCTACAAATCCGTTAGCATTTTTAATTACAAATTTTTGATCATCTGCAATAAAGTTTGGTTTAATTGTGTCTAATGGTAAGAAGGTTGCATAACCAGCTTTGTTAACCTTTAAGAATCTAATGATTTCTTTTGCTGACTCACCTGAATCAATCACAATATTTTGTAGGGCTGCTTGAATTAGCGAACCAATTGCTTGTTCATGCATTTTTTCAACTGAAATTAAATCTTGAATTGTGCCATAAACTCCTGGCAGGTTATTTTTGTTATTTAAAACACTTTTTACTCCGTCAAATAAATCATCATTTGATGCTTGTTTTTGGCGAATTGATTCAAGCGATGATTCTAGTTTAGCAATCCCGCGATCAATTTGTCCTAGACCTTCGTTTTTAGCATCTAAATCTTTGGTAGTGCTTGAAAGTTGATTATTTAATTGTTCATTATCTAAGCTTAATTTTTCAAGTTTTGTTAATTCTGACTCTAAGTTCATTTTTAACTTTTTATTTTCGCTTAATAGTTGATCTGCTTTAAATTCTTCATTTCCTGTTGAAACGTTTTTTTGTTGATTTTCTAAAGCTAATTTTCTAACTTTTAAATTACCAATCTTTTCAATAATGCTTGTGAACTCATCGTTTAGTTTCACAATTTCTCTTTCACTTTTATAATTTTGCTTGGCTATTTGATTGAATTCGTTTTCTTCGCTTTCAGTTTTTTGCGCCAAGTCCAAAATGCTATTTTTTAATTCTAATTTTTGTTGATTTAAAGAAACTAATTTTTGTTCATAAATTTCAATATCCTTAACCAAAATTGCAATTTCAATGTTTTTTAGTTTTTCAAATTTTTCTTGATAAATTTTAGCCTTTTCTGATTGGTTTTTAAGATTAGGTAACTTTCTTTCAATTTCATTAATAATGTCATTTAGACGATCAAGATTTTCTTGAGTACGTGCTAATTTACGAATTGATTCTAATTTACGTTTTTTATATTTAGCAATCCCTGCTGCTTCATCGAATAATTCTCTTCTTTCATCAGGTTTTGATTCTACAAATTTATTAACAGTTCCCTGAGAAATAATAGCCAAACTAGACTTTGTTAATCCAGTTTCTAAAGCGATATCTTGAATATCTTTTAACCTAACACGATTCTTATTAATGAAAAATTCGCTCTCTTTTGAGATTCTAAAATAACGACGAGTAATTTCAATTTCGTTGTAATCTAAACTTGAAAACTTTCTATCTGAATTATTGAAAGTAAGGGTAACCTCGGCCATATTCAATGGGGCACGATTGGCACTACCAGAGAACACGATATCTTCCATATTATCACTTCGCAATGATTTTGAAGATTGTTCCCCTAAGCATCAACGAATCGCATCATTGATATTAGACTTACCCGATCCATTTGGACCTACAACACCAGTCATTTCATAGTCAAAATTTAGTGTAGTTGGCTCAGCAAATGATTTAAAACCAAATGCCTCAATTTTCTTTAAAAATAGCATATTCATCATCCTTTTGGTAATACCCGTTAATTAACTTTGATAATTATATATTATTTTTTGCTTCTATTAAAAAAATAATACATAATAATTTTTATTCAATATATAAAATAAAAACTATTTAAGAGAAGAAGTTTTCTTAAATAGTTTCTTAATTATTTTTTAAGTTTTAATAAACAGTCCTTAGCTGACATTTGTTCAGCTTCTTGTTTTGAGAATCCCTCTCCAACTCCATATTTTACATCTTCTAAATAAAGCGCAACTCGATAAATAGTTCGATTATGTGAGGTTTGTTTAGAGTCAATTACCTTATAAACTAAATCATGACGGTTTTCTGCTTGCAAGAGCTCTTGTAATTCTGATTTAAAATCAATGTTTTTTGCCATAAATCCAGGTTCGGAAATATATTTTAACATTGTTTGGTTAAGTCAATTATTCAAAACTTTCTCACCCTGATCTAAATAAATAGCTGCAGTAAACGATTCAAAGACATCCGCTAAAATACTGTTTTTTTCAAAACCTTTTGAATTTATTTCTCCAATTCCGAGGCGAATAATCTTACCTAAGTTAATACATCTAGATATTTCCGCTAAAGTTTCTTCTCTAACAGAATTACTTCGATATTTTGTTAAAACTCCCTCTTTTTCTGTGGGAAAGTTTTTAAAAAAATGCAGGCTGACATACATTTGCAGAATAGCGTCTCCTAGAAACTCTAAACGTTGATATGTATAACCCGCCCTTTTTTCATTTGCATAAGAATTATGCGTAATAGCTTCTTCATAAATTTTTATATTTATAGGAATTATGTTAAATTTTTTTAAAAATTCTTTAATTTCCATTGTCTAACTTCCTTTGAATTCCTTTAAAGATTTTCTTAATTTATTATCAACATCATTTTCAATTGCTTCATAAGTCATTCTTAGTGTTGCGTGAAATGAGCGTAAATCACTTGAACCGTGAGATTTAAAAGCTATTTTATTAATACCTAATAAAATGGCTCCAGCGTGATTTTTGTAATCAAATTTGCTAGCCACTTCTTTGAAAGCCGGTTTTAAGCTTAAAGCGGCGATTTTTCTAAAGAAACCTTTTGTTACAGCTTTCTTGATTTCTGAAAGTAATTTCTTACCCATTCCTTCGATTGATTTCAAAGCAATATTTCCAGTGAATCCATCAGTAACAATAATATCAACATCCCCTGAAATTATTTCACGAGGTTCAATATTACCACAAAAATTAATTTTTTTATTTTCTGACAGCAGTTTGTAGGTTTGCAGTTGCAAATCCTTACCTTTCGATTTTTCTTCACCGATGTTTAACAAAGCAACCGAGGGTTCTTTAATTCCTTTAGTTGATTGTAGGTATGCTGTTGCCATAATTGCAAAGTCGATTAGGTCTTCAGGATCATTTTCAACATTTGCTCCAACGTCTAATAATAAAACTACCTTGTCATTTATAACAGTTGGAATTGTTGGCATAAATCCTGGTCTCTTAACCCCTTCAAATTCTTTTAAAATAAAATGACATCCAGCGATGAAACTGGCAGTACTTCCTCCAGTTACTATTGCCCTTGCTTGATCTTTTTCAACCAATTCAATCGCTCTAGCCATTGATGAATCTTTTTTACGGCGTATTTCAAGAATTCCATCTGTCATATTAATAACTTCACTAGTTGGAAAAATTTCATAGCGAGATTCTAATTTCTTAGCTAATTTTTGTTTTTTTAATTCCCCTTCAATTTCAACCTCATTACCAACAAAAATAATTTTCAAGTCTGGTTTTTCGTTCAAAATTTTCATGGCAGCTCCAATTGCTGGTTGTACACCTAAATCAGATCCCATTACGTCAAATGCGATAGTTTTCATTTTGATTTTCCCTCTCGTATATTTCTAAATTGTTATTTAATAATTTTACTATTAAACTTTAAAAAATGTTAATAAAAAAACAAAAACAAGATTTATTCTTGTTTTTGCTTATTCAATTCCTATAATAAAGTCGTATATTTCTTGTCCACCTTCAACAATTTCATATTCAACATCAAAATTCTCATCTAAGAATTTTCTTAAGTCGTTAATGTCGTTGGTTGAAGCATCTAAACCAGTAAATATTGTTAGAATTTCAGTTTTGTTACTTATATTTTTGGCTAAAACCTTATCAAAGACTGATTTTATTGATGGTCCTGAGAAAACTATTTTCCCATCGATCATCCCCATTTTTTGCCCTTCTTTGATATTGATACCATCAACTAGAGAATCTCTAGCCGCTGTTGAAACTGATAAACTAATAACTTCCTTAATTACGCGGTTCAAGTTAGATTCGTTTTTTCTTGGAGTTTCACTTGGGTCGTAACTTAAGAAAGAAACCATTCCTTGAGGTATAGTCTTAGTTGGAATAACAAAAACTTTTGATTTTTTCTCGAGTTCTTTTGCTTGTTTTGCAGCCATAATAACGTTTGAATTATTTGGTAAGATAAACACAGTTTTAGCATCTACAATTTCGATGGCTTTCATAAAGTCTGTGGTTGAAGGGTTCATTTTTGAACCTCCATTTATAACATAATCCACATTTAATTCATTTTTAAAGTAATCAGCAATTCCATCAGATGGAACAACTGCAATTGTTGCAAATTCATTAACTAGATTTCTCTCATTTTTGATTTTGCTGTGATTGCTTTCTTTTTTAGCACCCTTAACTTGACGGTCTGCTTGAATACTCATATTATCAACCTTAATCGAGTTGAAATCACCAAATTGTTGCAAGAATGTTAGTACTTGACCTGGATTCAATGCGTGGGTATGAATTTTTAAAATATCTTCATCTTTTACTGCCACGATTGATGTATTACCATATTCTGAAAGTTGTTGACGAACGCTTTCAACTTTCATTTTAGTAATTCATTCACTTGTAAGCATAACAATAGCTTCAGTACAGTAACCAAATTCATCATCTTCGATATTAAGTGATAAATTTCCACCTTCATTAGTTTCTAGTTTTTTCTTACGAGCAATAACTTTTTCTTTAATTACAACATTTTGCATACCTTCAAAAAATTTGACAAGACCATAACCACCACTATCAACAACACCAACATCTTTTAAAGCTTGTAAAAGGTTGGGGGTATTATTTAAAGATATTGTAGCTGATTCAACAACAGTATTTCAAAAATCTTTGTCTGAAATATTATTATCCAATTTTTGGACTGCATCACTTGTTTCTCTTATTACTGTTAAAATTGTTCCTTCAACGGGTTTCATAACTGCTGAGTAGGCAACTTCTTTTGCTGAAACAAAACTTTTTTTTCATGTTTCAATGTTTAACTCTTCAGCATTTTCCATTCCCTTATAGAAGCCCTTCATAATTTGAGAGAAGATAACTCCTGAGTTACCTCTAGCTCCCATAATTAAACCCCTTGAAAATTTTTGCATTAATTCCCTAAAGTCGCTAAATTCAGTTTTATTTATTTCTGAATATGCATTTGATACAGTTAAATTCATATTAGTTCCAGTATCACCATCAGGCACTGGAAATACATTTAATTTGTCAATGTACGGATAATTGTTGTATAAATTGTTTGCTCCACTATTAATCATAGTTTTTAGCAGCTTTACATTTTTCATTCTATTCACCTTAATGTTTCTTTAAATTAAAAATATATTTCTTGAAATCGAAAATTAAAAGTTGTTATTTTGCCAAGGCATCAACAACAACATCAACATAATAACTATTTGTAAAGTTGGATAGTTTTTCCAACTCATACTTAACACGAATTTGGACTTCGTTTGCAACATCTTTTATGTTAACTCCATTTAATAGTATTATGTGGATTTTTAATCTATGTATTTTTTCGGTGATCGATACTTCAATAGCTTTATCAATTTCTTTAGTTCCTGAAACCAAACCACTTTCCTTGTCAACTTGTGCAAAAGACATTAGACCGGGAATTGTAATTACAGCTTCATTGATAACTTTCAAAGTCTCCTCATTCATCAAATTACTCATAAACTCACCACCAATTATACCAAAAAAAACGCAAAATGTAATTATTTAAACTTTCTTTTGATTTATAAATATATCTTACTACATTTTTTAAATAATTTAGTAAAAAATATTGTAATTATTTCTCATATCTTGTATTATATATTAGTCGTGAGGTGAAAATAATGGCGAGAAAAGATAGTTTGACAGGAAAAGGTCCACTTTCAGGGAATAAAAGATCACATGCTTTAAATGCAACTAGAAGAAAATGAAATCTTAACCTTCAAAAAGTAAAGGTTATGGATGAAAATGGAACTATGATTACATTAAAAGTTTCTGCTAGAACCTTAAGAACTTTAAAGAAAAATGAAAAATTAGTTTAAATAATAAAACCAACAAATGTTGGTTTTTTTTGACTTTAATTTAAAAAACTTGTTATAATTATTTAGGAATTGCCCTCTTGGCGGAATTGGTAGACGCAGCAGACTCAAAATCTGCCGAGGTAACTTGTATCGGTTCGACTCCGATAGAGGGCACCATTCAAAAAACAAAATCTTCTTTTTAAGAAGATTTTTTTTATTTAGTGAGGACCATAGCAATTTTATGATTATTAATAACCAACCCATCTTGGTAAGGAATAAAGCAGTTGGAAATAGCTTGTAAGCTATACGGCTCTAATTTAAGATTTTTAGCTTCATATTTTAATCCCTTAATTGATAAATCTGTTGATGTATCTGAGACAAAGGAAATATATGCATAATCTTGAAGATTTTCAAAAGATATTAAATTTTCACCAGGATTCAAGATTTCGATCAAACTTTTATCTGATAAAATTTCTACATTATACTTAAAAGCAAAATAAAGATTGGCCAAATTCATATCATGTCTTAAATTGGGATTTGAAACATAAATAATTTTGTTAAATCCTAAATCTCGAGCTTTTTTTATAGCAATTTCCCCATCAATAAAATCCTTTTCAGGATTCAAAATCTGGGTATTTAAAGCCTTTTCTTGGATTAATTTTAACTCACTCTCATCAACATGATCAAAATCAGAAATAGCTAAGTCAATTGTTATTTCTTTGGAAATTAAGTCTAAGCAACCTCTTTCGACCCCGATAAAATAACAATTTTGAAACACTTTAAAATCAAGTTTAGTTTCACAAGTAACAACTAGGGCAATTTCATTATTTTTCACTTTCAAGAATTTCCAATCTTTGTTTTATGTCAGCTTGACCAAAAAGATAACTTCCAGCAACCATGATATCAACACCAGCTTGCTTGACTAATTGAGCAGTTTCTCCGTTAATTCCCCCATCAACTTCAATGGTTAAGTTTAATTTATGTTGGTCAATTAAAATTCTCAATTGTGAAATATTTTCAACTGCTCTGTGATCAAATTTTTGACCTCCAAAACCAGGAAAAACACTCATTACCAAAACATTATCTAAAATTGGTAAATACTTTTCAATTTGAGATATTTTCTTATCTGGATTAATAGCT
The DNA here is from genome assembly GCF_964019765.1 of Spiroplasma endosymbiont of Panorpa germanica. NCBI lineage: Bacteria > Bacillati > Mycoplasmatota > Mollicutes > Entomoplasmatales > Spiroplasmataceae > Spiroplasma > Spiroplasma endosymbiont of Panorpa germanica. The sequence continues at coordinate 709,341 of NZ_OZ026461.1, forward strand.
AAACTAGACTTAATCTTATTTCTCTGACAAATTTGCACAAATTCTCTAATTTGCTCATCTGATAAAGCTTCAAAATGCATAGTCATCATTTGAGGCTTACAATCAATAAATGGCTTCAAGAACTCTAGTAGATTTTTCTGCTTGTTTTTTATCATAAAATGAATATCAACATTTATATCAATATTGCTTTTAATATCTTCTAGAATCTTTGGTCCAAAAGTTAAATTAGGGACAAAATCAAAGTCCATTACATCATAGTGAATTCAATTAACTCCTAATTCTTTGATTCTGTTAAGATCTGTTTTTAAATCTCAAAAGTTTGCACTTAAAACACTTGGTGCGATAATATATTTTTTCATTAGTATTTTTTACCACCTTCTATAAGCTTGATTTCCTCAAGCATTTTTAAGTAATCTAAGTAAATAAATTCAGGAAATTGCAATTGACTCACCATTTCTCTAATAAAACATCCTGGAGCTGTTACAAGATGCAAGCAGTCCCGGAATTTACATTTTCCCAGATTTTGCTTAAAAAAGTTATAGCTTTGAGATAATTCCACAGCTGCAACCTCTTTCAACTCAAATGAAGAAAAACCTGGAGTATCAGCAATATAACCTCCATCAACTGGAAAAAGTTCGTTTTTAGTTGTTGTATGTTTCCCTCGGTTTAAAGCTTTTGAAATTTCTTGGGTTTTTTCAGTAAGTCCTGGAATTAAATGATTCAAGGTTGTTGACTTGCCAGCTCCTGTTTGACCTGTAAATACTGAAATCTTATCTTTAAAAATAGTTTTAAATTTATTTCATTCTTGATCGCCCTTAATTTTATTGTTAATTAAAAATACTTCATAACCAATCTTCTCATAACTTCTAATTTGTTCAATAACTAAACTATCTGAATCAATTAAATCAGTTTTGGTAAATGCTAAAATCGGCTTAATTTCTGCGATTTCAATAAAAGCTAAATACTTATTGAGAATATAGCTGGCAAATGTCGGATTTGCCACAGATGTGATGATTACAACTTGATCAATATTTGCAATTCTTGGTCGATGGAGCTCGTTCTTACGTTTTTTAAATCCAACGATTGACCCCTTGAGATTAATTTCGTCAAGAATTTCAAATTCAGCTAAATCACCTACTGTTAGTTTTAATTTTTGATGCCTTAAAATACCAATGGCTTTACATTCATAAATTTTGTCTTCATTTAAAACATAACAATATTCACTAACAATTTTTACAATTAAACCCTGCAAATCATTAACCTCGGCCTTCTTATAATATATTATAAATTGATTTTGTCCATATTTAAAAATAAAAAAAACTAATTAAAAATTAGTTTAAATGAGTGCGAATGTAATGATCAAAGCAATTAGTAGCGCTAAAATGGTTAGAATATAGAAAGTTAAAAATTGGGGTTTAAGGTACTTGGGTAAGCGATCATAATTATTACCAATCTTAATTACTTTTTTTGGCGATTTGTTAGTCTTTATTAAGACGTTACGATTAGATTTTCAAAGTTTGGTCTTATTGTCAGCTTCAGTTCCGATTTCCATTAAATGATCTCTAAACTCTGATATATTAGCCAAGCGGTCTCCGGGATTTTTTTCAATTGCTTGAAGAATTAAATTATTAAGTGATACAGGGATGTTGCTATTAATATTTATCGGAGGAGTTGGGATTTCTTTCACATGTTTGGCTGCTATTATTTCTGGGGTTTTTCCTAAAAATGGCGCTTGCCCTGTTGTTAATTCATAAAGCATAACTCCCAAAGAATACATATCACTTAAAGGGGTTGGTTTTTGGTGGGCTATTATTTCTGGGGGCATATATTTTGGGGTTCCAATTGCTTTAGAAGTTTCTTGACTTTCTTCATCCATCATAATTGAAATTCCAAAATCTCCTAGCTTAACCTGACCAGATTTTGTTAGCAAAACATTGTCTGGCTTAATATCACGGTGAATAATACCAATTTGGTGAGCTTCAATTAGAGCATTACAAATTTGAGAGAAGTTATGTTTAATTTCAGGCAATGTCATTGGTCCAAAATCTAAAAGTCGGTCTTTTAAGGTTCCCCCATTTATCAGTTCTAGAACAATAAATCAGTCTGCTCCATTTTGGATAACATCGTATAATTTTACAACATTGGGGTTTTGCCCCAGCTTTGCAAAGGCCTCTTTTTCGATATCAAAACGCATTTGTGCAGTATCTTTAACAACCATCGCCTCTGCAATAGCCTTAACTGCCACATGTTCCTTGGTGAAAACATCTTCAGCTTCAAAAACAGAAGCCATTCCACCCTTACCGATTGGTCTAACAACATTATAGCGTCCAGCAATTAGGTCGCCTTTTTTGTATTCCTTCATAAATCCTCCTTAAATTATAAAAAGTAGACCTACTATTCTACCTCTATTATTAGAATCGACAGATTATCTGTTGACATATTATCTTTGGCATCCTCAACAATTAAGTGAGCTTTTTCCTTCATTTTCTGTTTAGGATTCATTAAAGTGCTAACAACAATATCTTCGTCCATATAGTCATGAACTCCGTCAGTTGTTAAAATGTATATTCCTTGAGGTTCTTCAATAAAGTATGTATCTATTCTCAATGTTTTAGCTGGTCCTAGAGCACTTGTTAAAACCTTCCAGAAAGTAACTTCTGTTGCTTTATCATACATCCCACTCATTTGAATATCTTTTCTTTCAGCTTCAGGAGTTGAATTTCATAAGTTTTGGTCCTGAGAAACTTGAAACAATCTATTATCAACAACTTTATAAGTTCTTGAGTCCCCGACATTTATTACATATGCTGAGCCATTGGCAAATAAAATTGCTGTTAAAGTTGTTCCCATATCTTTTGTTGTTAAATCTTGATCTGCATAATCAATCATATCATTTAAAATATCAGTAACCGAATTTCTTAATCAACGGTTAATTTGGTTATTATCTAAACCTTCAAAGTTTTGTCCTTGGAATAATTTGGCAAATTTATCTACAGCCATTTTACTGGCTATTTCACCATGAGCGTGTCCACCCATTCCGTCACAAACTATTCCAAAAGCCTGACCTGCTGAATTTTCAAAGAAATCCAAATTATCTTGGTTCATTTTTCGATAGTTACCAATATCTGTTAGTTTTGCGTGTTTATATTTCATTATTTTAAAATCCCTTCTCTGATTGCGCGAAGTTGACCACAAGCGGCATCAATATCTGCTCCAAACTCTTTCCTTACGATGCAATTAATTTTCTTTGATTTCAATGCCTTGAAGAAGTTATCAATATTTGTTGATTTTCTAAAAGGATTCTCATGCACTTCGTTGTAAGGTATTAAGTTAACATAGGCGTTTTTACCTTTAATTAACGCTGCTAGTTGGTGAGCGTTTTCCACGGAGTCATTAACCTTATCTATTAAAATATACTCAAAAGTTATTCTTCGGTTTGTTTTCTCAATATAATAATCAACCGCTTCCATCAATTTAACTAGTGGGAATGCCTTATTAATTGGCATTATTTGATTTCTAATCTCATCATTTGGGGCGTGAAGCGAAATAGCTAGGTTAGCTTGCAGTTGTAAGTCAGCAAAAGCCTTAATTTTGGGTACTAATCCACAAGTCGAAACCGTTATATGTCTAGCACCAATTCCAAATGCTTTTGGGGAATTTAAAATATTAATAAAATCTAATGTATTTTCATAATTATCCAAAGGTTCTCCGATTCCCATTACCACAATATGGCTAACACGGTTTCTACCAGTTGTGTCGTTTGGATACTTATTTTTCAAGAAACGATTAACGTAGTAAACCTGGGCAATTATTTCATCAACCTCTAAATTTCTGATTTTTTTAATAATACCTGAGGCACAAAATGTACATCCCATATTGCATCCAACCTGAGTGGTCACACAAACTGATTGACCATAAGATTGAGGCATTAAAACGGTTTCAATGGACCTATTGTCACATAATTTAAATAAGAACTTAACAGTTCCATCGTTTGATTCTTGGCAAACCAGCTCCTCTAGTAAGTCAGTATTAAAGTTTTCAGATAAATACTTTCTCAAGTCAAGACTTAAGTTTGTCATCTTAGAAAAATCTAATTCATTTTTAGTATAAATTCATTCAAAAATTTGATCCGCATTAAATTTCTTGAACTTATTTTCAGCAAGTATATCTTGCAATTGTTTATTTGTGTATTTTAAAATATTATTCATTGCAAAAATTCTCCTAATTAATTATATCATAGTTGCATCATTAATATTTTCAAAACAAGGAGACAATGAAAATAAAATCCCATAAAAATGGGATTTTATTTCTACTCTTTATTTTTATTAGAGATTAATTTATCATTACTTTTCTTTTTAATAAACGATGATAGGTATCATACTATAGCAATCAAAGTAATAAATCCCAGAACAGCAGATGAAGCGATTATGATAATCATATTCAGACTTAGAGCATTATCGTTTTTATTTTCCTGTAATTTGGCAACAAATTTAAGTTCGTTTTCCCCTTTTAATAAATCAGATTTGCCTTTAACCTTAAATCTTAATTCAGAATTGTTCAAATCTTTCAAATTATTTTCCTTTATTTGTTCAACTGAAAAGTCATTAATCATTTTTATATTGTTATTGTTAAATTTTTCCCTAATTAATTTAGTTATTTTTTCAAACATCATTTCACTTGTAAGACCTCTAGGATCTATTATTATATCCTCGAATTTAACCGCACTAAGATCATGAGTTTTTAAAACATCAGTGTTTTGGACTTGTGAAGGGTTAACTGGTGACGGTATAGTTGGTGTGGGTTTTGGTATAGTTGGTGTGGGTTTTGGTATAGTTGGTGTGGGTTTTGGTATAGTTGGTGTGGGTTTTGGTATAGTTGGTGTGGGTTTTGGTTCCACTATTGATTCTTTTTTTTCAGAATCTAAGTTACCTTTTGCCAATGCTTCTAAATTTAATTCTTCTTTATTTTTATCAGGCTCAGTATTAGTATTTTCTAAAATTTGTGGGTTTTCCTCGTCTTCATTTGCATTAAAAATAACAAACGTGCCCTCTTCTACATTTTGTGAATATATGTCTGCAAAATACTGGTAGGATTTAGGCTCAGCAATTTTATAATCATTCAAACCCTTTATAAATGGTTTGAAATTTAAGTTGATTTTTATTTTAGCCTGGGTTTTATTTAAGATATGTTTTTGATCTATTCCCCTAAATATTCCTGTAAACTCCTGTTCCTTAATTCCCTTTGTAAAATACCGATCCAATATATCTACTTTATTTTCATTTTCTAGTAAATATTCACTTTTGATATTTAATTTTCGATTTAAGACTTCTTTAGCCCTTGATATGATAATTTCTCTAATTTTTTTATCGTTATTTAATGAAAATTGAACGTCAAAATTAATAATAATATCATCTAAGCTAATTTTAGCCAAATCATATGTCTTTTCTTTAACCTTGGGCGCTTCTTCCCAGACATATTCTATTCTAATATTTCTTATGCTGATTCCCGCCATTGATCTAGTATAAATTGTATTTCTTCAAGGATCTTTTCGCATTGATAGTTCTTCTTCTACATTTAATTTTATAGTGCCTCTGGCTTTAGATTGAGTGAATGTCAAAACCGAATTATACTTAACATTACTAAAAGGAGCCCCTTTAGTAACATCTTTAAGTACTAATCTTCTATTATTTAGTTGGCTCAAGTTAATAGATTCTGATCCGCTGGAGTTAGCTTTTTCAAAAGCACCATTTAGTTTAGTTAAATTTCAATCATTATAATATTCAAATTTTAAAAACTGCTTACTTGAATTTTTATTTCAGATTTCGTTTTTATCATAAGTAAAGTTAAAGTCCTTATTTTGAGAATCAACGGGATATGCTTTTTGAAAAAAGTTAGGTCTACCCACAACTTCTAATAACGGAATTGGTGTTCCAAACTTTGATATATAATAATTTTTGATACTTTGATTATCTTTTAATTTTCAATGTGACAAGCCTCTGCCCATTATTTGAGGTAGTTTACTAGTTTTTAATTGTGTATTTTTATTAATTATAACTGCACTTGAGGTGAAAAAACCGGCCATAGCAACCAAGATCAAAAAGACCTGGCAAATTATTACGTGAATTTTTTTCATTTCTTATTTCTCCTACTTATATTTCGCAGAAAAAAATAAGAAATCAAAAATTTCTTATTCTAATAACGTTTTTGTAATCTTGCAAATATAAAAGCCGTCGGTATTTTTTTCAAAACCAAAAATCTGAATTTCTTCCATAATTGTTACGTTCGAATTATTTTCTTGAAGAGCTTTGATTTGGTTTTGGTTTTCATCAATGTTAATTGTGCATGTTGAGTAAACCATTTCTCCTCCAGGTTTTAAAAGTTCAAAAGCTCTTTGAAGAAGCTTTTTTTGATTATCATAGAGACTTTGAAATTGTTCTTTTGAAAATGACTGTAATTTAATTTCAGGTTTTCTCTTCAGAACCCCAAAACCAGAACAAGGCGCATCTAAAACAACGTAATCATATTCATTTTCACCAGGAATTTTAGTAGCATCTTCGTTGATAATTTTGACATTTAAAACTCCAAGTCGTGTGAGATTCTCTTTTATTTTGTCGATTTTTTTTTCTGAAATTTCATATGCAGTTATTTCAGATTCATTATTTGTTAAAGCTCCTATATGGGTAAGTTTACCTCCCGGAGCAGAACACATATCCAAAATTTTGCTATTTGGTTTTGGACTTAGAACCTGACAAACCAAAGCTGAAGCTTCGTCTTGAATTGTTATTTGACCTTCCTTAAATAAATCCGAACTAATAACGCTTCTTTCTGATATTAGAGAATCTTGGCAAAGTTCAGAATATTTAAAATTATATTCATCATGGTAACGTTTAAAAATTTCTTCAATATCACCTTTAAGAGAATTAACTCGAACCGCTATCTTGGCTTTTTGTAAGGAGTTTTCAGCCACCTTAATAGCGACATCTAAACTATAGTCGCGAGAAATCTTCTTAAACAATCAGAAAGGAAAACTCAAACCTAAGGGTTTGATATTTTGTTTGTTTTTGATATTAATTTTGGTTAATTCTTTTTGTTCGGTGATAAATCTTTTTAAAACTCCATTTACAAGACCAGAATAGTTTTTACTAATTTCTTTTGTCAATTCCACCGACTCATTAACAATAGCGTAGTCAGGAATATTTTGTAAGTGGATTATTTGAAAAATGCTCATTCATAAAATAACTTGAATTTTTCTTGGGGTTTTATCTGGATTAATTAATTTGTTGGCAACATATTCAATAAAAATTTTATTTTTAATAGTTCCATAAACTAAAGTGTAAATAAATTGCTTATCAACTGAGCTAATATCCTTTGCCTTGCTAATCTTGGCTAACAAAACATTGGAGAATTGCTTAGAGATTAAAACCTCAAAAAGGATTTCTAGAGCTTTTTTACGACTGTTCATCTTATCCCTCTAATCTAATTTCGTTTGTTTTAAGCTAAAAAAGTCAACTTCTAGCATTAATTTTTCAATTTTTTTACTAATAAAGTCCTTATCCACAATACTATTTATAAAGCCGTGGGCTAAAACATCTTCGTAAATGCGATCACTTAATATCACAGTTAAGTGATTTAAGAAGTCAAAATCCTGGTTTTTTACCCTATGAGTTGAATCAACTTGTTCTAAAACATTAATTTTTCAATTTTCAACAAAATACAAGTAACGCATTGTCACTATTTCTTTAACAACATCGAATAAATATCAATAACGACTTTGACGCGCATCGCTTGAAAGTGCATTTTCCTTTTGAAGAACATCTTTGATTTTGTCAACCGCATTAACTAAGTTATCATTTTCGATGACATACTGATAATGTCATTTTAGCGGAATTTCTAACAATGCTTTATCCATTCGCTGTTTAATAATTTTTGAACTCTCTGTGCCACGTTTTTTAATTCTGTTTTTTAATTCTGTCAGACTTGGGGGCATTAGAAAAATTGATAGAATCTCTTTATTTTTATCTTTATCTAAAACTTGCATAGCACCTTTGACTTCAATTTCTAAAATGACATTTTTACCTGCTTGAATTTGTTCATAAACATAAGATTTAGGGGTTCCATAAAAATTACCAATGAATTCTGCATATTCAATAAAAGCATCTTTTTTGATTTGTTCTTCAAAGTATTCTCTGGTTACAAAAAAGTAATTAACCCCATCGACTTCACCTTCTCTTGGAGCTCTGGTGGTCATTGAAACTGAATATGTAAGATTTAAATTTTTGTCTTGGAACAATTCATTATTAACACTTCCCTTACCAACTCCGCTTGGACCAGATAAGATAATTATTCTACCAGGTTTATTTTTCATTTAATTATCCTCCAATCTGAATAGGTAAAAATGTTTATTCTTAAAATCTTTATACTTCAAGAGATTTAAATGCTTTATCTTATCTAAATCTAATTTTTCAGGAGCTTCAGTTAAGATAACTCCATTGATTGCTAAAATATTTTGGTGCGCAATTTTATCAAAAAACTCATAATAATAATTAATTTGGGGAAATGGTGGATCTAGATAAATTAAATCAACTTGTTTTTTATTTTCTCCCAAATAATCAAGGACCTTTTTAAAATCTCAATTAAAAATCTTAAATTCACTTTCACTAATATTTCGTAGATTTTTTTTAACTACCTCCAGGGCAGGTTTATGTCAATCATTAATATAGGCAAATTTAACTCCTCGACTTAAACCCTCAATAGATAAAGCTCCACTTCCAGCAAATAAATCCAAAGAAACTTTATCTTCATAAATAAATCAATTTGATAAAATGTTAAACATATCTTCTTTAACACGAGCACTGGTTGGTCGAGTATTTTGTCCCTCAAGGGCCACTAATTGTCTTCCTCGATATTTTCCACTGATAACTTTCATTTTGCACCTACTATTTCCTAATTATACTAAAATTAGTCTACTAAGACTATTTTTTATGCGATTAAAATGAAAATATTGCTATAATAAAAAAAGTAAGAGGTTGAGAAAATGGATATGACTTATAAAGAATTGCTACAAGCGGAGCGCCCTTCAAATCAATGGTTAGTTAAAGATGCCAAACCAGAAATCATTCGCGCGCAAAGCATGGATGTGCAATGACCACTGAGTTTGGAAAACCAAATAGTAATGAAAAAACTAATTGATTTTGTGAGAGTAAGTCAATGTAAAACCTTGAACCAGAAAACTAATGGTGATTATCTAAGACCCGCAGTTGGTTTAGCAGCACCCCAAATCGGTAGCAATACCAATATGTTCTTCGCTCGTTTTGAATGAGGAAAAGAGGAACCCGCTGAAGAGTTTGCTATTGTCAACGGAAAAATCACAGCTTCAAGTCCACAAATTGTAGCACTTGATGGTGGTGAAGGATGTTTAAGCGTTGATAGTGACCATAGTGGTATTGTTCCTCGCAGTTATAAAATTAGTGTTACTGGAATAGATTACTTTACTGGTGAAAAAATTGAACTTAATTTAAGGGGTTACAAATCAGTTGTCTTTCAACATGAACTACAACACAATCAAGGTAAGTTATATTATGATTTAATTAATAAAAGCGACCCTGAGTTTGTTGGTCAGGATTGAATACTGTTATAAAATTCTTTGAGCAAAAAGTGCTCATGAAGAAATTTCAATAATTCTTTGAGAAATTTTGATTAAGTTTTCGTCATTGGTAAAGGTCTTACTTTCAAATTGTTCATTATTGATATTTAATTGGTCAAACACAAGTTTAATGGTTTGGCTTTTTTTATTGACAGAAATAAGAACCTTGCAGGCTAAATTAATTAAAAAACCCTCATAAATTTTAGTTAAATCAGTTGTCTTGATATCTTTTTTAAATAACTCAAGTTCTTTTATAAAACCCTCCAGAAAAATATCAAAATCTGCTTGATTTTTTCTGATAAAAATTGGGGTAACAGCTGATTTACTTTTTATTATTGGTATGAAACTAAAATCCATTTGATCATTTAGAGAAACTATTAAAATTTCAATAATAGTTGCTAATTTGTTAGAAATAATTTGGTCAATTTTTTTACTCTTTAATTCTAAATATTCATTAATCAAAATCAAAAGTTTTTCATTTAATAAGCTATCAACTTGTTTAAATAATTCAGTTTTTCAAGACATTTATTTTACTCCATTCATTTTGAGTTTTCACCGCGACAGAAATTATTCAACTCCTCAGCCTGGTTTAGCAGTTTTTCACTTAAAACGTCGTTACCAAATTGTGTTTTAATAAAATGCATTTTAGTTTGATGTGGGTTTTTATTCGCTAAGGTTTTTTTACGATGATTTCTTTGTGACTCTAGTTTACGATCAACATTTCTAGTTCTTTTAACACGACTTAAAAAACGCGATGTTAAAAATCAAAGGACTAAACTGGTAAAAAGACCGCCTAAAATTCCTGAAAGCGTGTCCAAGGCGAACTGTTCTCATTGTGCTTGACTAACTAAAAGTACTAAAAATCCCATAATATTTCTCCATAATTGATTATAAACACTTTTAAGAAGGCAAATCAATTATTAATACAATAAAATAATAATCAATTTAATATTAATTTATGATACTATCTAAATAAGTTATGCATACTAACAAGACAACAGTTTAAATAATAAAAAACTTGTAAATTACAATTTAAAATGAGAGGAAATTAAAATGAAAGATATTAAAAATAACGAAAAAGTTGTTGAAACAACTGATCAAAGTGACTCGTCAATTTGATCGATTAAAACAAATACTAGTAAAATGCACTTGAAAAATAACAAAATTCCAACTAAGGTTTTTGCTTTAGGTGGTCTAGAAGAAATTGGTAAAAATACTTATGTAATCGAACACGATGATGAAATCATTATGATTGATGCTGGTGTAAAATTCCCAGATCCAGGTATGTTGGGTGTTAGTGCGGTAATTCCAGATTATTCTTATCTAAAAGAAAATAATCACAAACTAAAAGCTTTATTTATTACTCACGGTCACGAAGATCACATTGGAGGAATCCCCTATTTAGTTAAGCAAGTAAATATTCCAATTATCTACGCTCCCGAATTGGCAGCAGCCTTAATTAGAGATCGTTTAAAAGAACATAAACTGTTAAATAAAACAATCATTAAAGAGTATGTGGAAAATGATGTTTGAAAATCAGCTAGTTTTGAAGTATCTTATGCGGCTTTAAATCACTCAATTCCTGATGCTTTTGGGATTTTTGTGGAAACTCCTAACGGTAATATTTTCTCAACAGGAGATTATAAATTCGACTGAACCCCACTAGGACACAGCGCCAATGTGAGTCGTTTAGCAGAAATGGGTAATAAAGGTGTGGAAATGCTTTTAGCTGACTCAACTAATGCTGAAGTTGAAGGATATACTTTAGGTGAAAAAAAAGTTATTGAAAACATTGATGCAATATTTTTGAAATCAAAACAAAGAATCATTATTGCCAGCTTTGCTAGTAATGTTCACAGAATTCAACATATCGTTGAAACAGCTAATAAATATGGTCGTAAAATCGCTGTAATTGGTAGAAGTTTAGAACGTATTATCAAAATAATTCGTCAAATGGGTCACTTAAAAATTAGTGAAAAAGCCTTTATTAAAACTCAAGATATCAACAATTTTCCAGCTAATAAAGTAATGATTATTTGTACTGGAAGTCAAGGAGAACCAATGGCAGCTCTCTCAAGAATGTCACGTGGAGAACATCAATCAGTTAATATAATTCCTGGTGATACTGTTATTTTATCTTCATCACCAATTCCTGGTAATCGTGCAGATGTTGAAAATGTTGTTAATAAACTTACTCGTTTAGGAGCTTTGGTTATTGAAAACTCTCCTGAAAATCGAATTCATACTTCAGGACATGCCAGTCAAGAAGAACAAAAATTACTATTTACCCTACTAAAACCTCACTACTTCATGCCAATGCACGGAGATTATCGAATGCTTAAGGTTCACGGTCAAACCGCTGTTTCTGTTAATGTTGCAGAAGATAACGTCTTTGTTGTTGCAAACGGAGATCAAATCGAAATGTTAAACGGTAAAGCGCAAATCGGTAAACGTGTTGCTGCGGAAGCCATTTACGTTGATGGTAAGGATATGACAGGACAAGCAAGTAATATTATCCGTGAACGTGATATTTTAAGTAAAGACGGTTTAATGGCTGTTGTGGTTTCAATCGATTCTCAACAAAATAAGCTATTGTATCAACCAAAAATAATTTCTCGCGGAAGTTTTTATGTACGAGAAAGTGGTAATTTAATTAATGAATCTATTAATATTGTAACTAATGCAGTGATGGAAGTTTTAAACTCACCAAAACCCACATTTGGAGCAATTAAATCAGCAATTAAACAATCACTTTCACCATATATCTTTAAATTTAAACGAAGAAACCCACTAATTATTCCAGTAATTTTAAATAAGAAGTAATTCTATTAAACTGGTCAAGCATTTATTATTTATAATAATGCTTTTTTAATGAAAAAATGGAGGAAATATGAAAAAAGATACTAGAATGGGTCTTCCTACTCTAATTTGACTTGGTTTTAGCTTTATTGCTGGTATTACTTTTACTGCCAGTTTCGCCACAATTGTTGGAAGTAACAATAGCGAAGCGGCCAAAGGAGTCGGAATCCATATTTTATGAATTTTTGCCATCGAAGGTTTAGTAGCCTTTGTATGTGCTTGAGCATTCGCTCGTCTTATCAAAGTGCACCCCACAGCAAATGGAGGTGCTAGTCAATATGTTAGAACCGCTTTTGGAGACTTTTGAGGTCTATTCATGGGACTAATCAACTACGCAGTAATCCCGCTTGTCGCAATGGGTCTATTAGTAACAATGGTTAGAAATAACTTTGGTACAGGATCTGTAATCCAATTATTTGGGGAAAACGGTTTGTGAGGTTCTTGAGGTAAATTATACTTAGACCTTATCTCTCTAGGGATTTACTCAGTTGCCGCAGCAATTTTGTTTTTTGGAATCAGAAAGTATAAAATTGTGGCTAACGTAATTGGTTATATGACTTGATCGATTACTATTTTAATTATGGTTGTGGGGATTATAGTTTTCTCTGGAAATGGTTTTAGTGGCCTAGAATTCTATTCGAACCCAGACAATATCGATTTAACGTTCTTTAATTTTAACAACGCGTTTGTATCTTGCTTTTTTGCCTTTTGTGGTTTAGAAAGTTTTATTACCGTTGGTAACAACATTAAAAATCGTGGTAAAAATATGCCCATTGCAATGACAATTATCATGATTGCTACAACAATATTTTATATTGTGTTTACCTTAATCTTAATGGGAGCTGTTAATGCTGGATTTGAAGAAAATCCCAATATTCAAGTTTTTGGACAATCTAGCCCCTTTTTAAAAGCATTTGGGGGATGAATTGTTATCCTTTGTACAATTTTAATGAGATTCAACTCTAACCTGCAAGTTACTCTATTTGGGGGTAGCGCTTTAGAACCAATGGCTACACAAGGTTTCTTACCTGAAAAAATCTCTACTAAGAATAAAGAAAATGTTCCAGTTGCTGGGGTAATTACTTCAATTAGTATTGTGGGAATAACATTTGTGTTATTCATGTTAATACCCGATATTATTGAAGGAGCCACTGGTAATTCATCACCATTTGACTATGCAACAATTGCAGCGGCAACCTCAATTATGCTAATTTCAGTTTATTTGATGGTTTTGGGAACCGTTTTAATTCAAGGAATGCGCAAGAGAATCAAAACCACTTGATATGAAAATACGGGTTGAATTATCGCTTTAGCTTTCTTGGTCTTACAGTTCTTTATGTATTTCTTTGATAGAATTAGACAACTAGTTAAAGGTATTAATAGCACTGGTGTTTCTGACATCCTAGGAGCTATCATCCCTATCATTTACTTCGTAGGAGTAATTGGGGCGATATTCGCTATTTACTTCTTATACTACAAACCAAAACGAGATAAATGATTAACAACCCCTCAAGGAGTTGCTAAATTAGAAGAAATCAATTTAAACTTTAGAATTCTAAATGAAGAAGAAATCCAAGCAGTTATGATCGAGGAGAAAAAACTAGATGATTACTGACTTGAAATCAATAATCAAAGAAAAAAAGAAAAAAAGAAACAATAGTTAAAAATTTGAACTCATGTTCAAATTTTTTTAATTATTTTACACATTGTTTAATATTTGTGATATATTCAGTTAAATAATCAACCAAAAAATTACTAATTTTAATTTAAATTATATTGATATCAATAATAATTAATATCAAATAAATTGAATAATTTAATATTTATGTAGTAAAATATCTTTATGAAAGGAAGGAATTGAATATGGGATATGTTAGATCTAGGATAATATTGTATAACTACATTGGTATGTTTTTTGCATTATTATCATTTGGTTTATTATTTACTGCCCTATTTGGAAACGTTGAAGGCTTCCAAATAGCTATGAGTGATTTTCAACCATTTGAACAGGCCTTACTAGTTTTCTTAGTTGCCTATATGTTCTATCAAGTTTGAAAAACAATCTTTTTTGGATTTACAATAATCAAATTTGTTAAAACTAAAAGTGACGATGATATCATCGCTAACCGTTTTATGCTAGCAGTATACAGCTTAACGTTGGGAGGTTTTCTAACACCTTGAATGTTAACTAAAATACCAAACGTTGAATCAAATTCAACATTAAATCCAAGAAACGAGATTGCTAAAGTCTATACTAAAAACTACGTTATTGGTGGATTAATCCTTATTGGATCTTACTTTGCAGTTGGAGCAAGCTTAAATGTGAGCTTATTTGCGGATAATAATTCTCAACTAGTTAGTTATATAGTTTTAGGTATTGCTGGAGCAGCAACATTTTTAGGATTAATCGGAGGTATCTTTTACTGGAAGAAAAATTCAGCTGAAGCTTATGAAAAAAACGGATTTATGAAATTTATTGCCGGAATTTTCATAGTAATAGTTACATTTGAATTAATGATTAAAATTATTTCAGCTTTCTTGACTATTATTCAAGCAATTGTTGATATTTTAAATTCAAACGACCGAAACTTCTTTATGAAACTGTTAATTTGAATGAATAGTTTAATTACTATTATGTACTCGGTTTTCTTGATAAAAATTTGTTGAGCAACAATCAAAGGAATTTGAAGTAAAGATGGTGTTACTATGAAAGAATTTGCAGGATTAACAAACGCTGAGGAAAAACAAGGAAAAACTCCTGAGTGAAAAACTAAATAGAAAATTAATATATTTAACTTATTAAAATAAGTAGATAAAATTAAATTCTAATTTACATAACTGTAAATATAATCACGTATAATTTTAAAAAAACCGACCTAATGGTCGGTTTTTTATTTCTAGTATCTAACTTGACTTTTAGATATTAACTTATTGAAATGGTTTTATACTATAGTTTTGAAATTAAATATGGATTTTTCAGCAAAGGAATAAAAGCGTAAAGATTAACAATTAGCTTAAATCGCTTGAATTCTTTTTCTGGTAGATAGTGGATTGCCATATCACACATTTGTTTACCCACTGATTCAAAAATAAACGCTAAAGAAATTCATGAAATCAAAATCAAACCAAGGGCAAAATAGTTAACTATTTGAAGTCAAAAATCAATTCATCCTAATGTACCATCATCTAAACCATTAGAAGTTGCTAGAACCATTATCATACTGGTCACACCTAGAAAAAAAGCTAAAATGTGAAAACCTGACATTCATCAAAGGCTACGACGAAATTTCGAATTACCTTCTCTGGTTTCAACTATTAAAATGTAGCTAAAAAATAAATTTAAAACTGAAGAGAGGTTTTGTGATTCTAATTCCCAGGGTTTTACCTTGTACTCCTTTGAAATTGGATTGTAGTTTTTAAAGGGCATTCTGGTTTGGGATTTCTTTAAAGTAACCGTTTTAATATCTTCATAGCCGTTATCATTGTTTAACTCTTCCAACAATGACTTATAGACCTTTTCAGTCTTACCTTTTCAAGCCACAAAGTAGTTAATTATTAATCCAATAAAGTAAAGAATTAGTGAGAAGCCAAGAAAAAATCAGGTAACAAAAGTAACTCCAACATTTAAATCTGACATCCATTCAAATCTTTCGTTTGTAAACATAATATATCCTCTTTTCTAATTAATAAATAAATCACGGGGCCTGGTAATAATTAATATTGCCAAATCGATCCACTAATGGTTTTGCAATGATTAGTTCTCTATTAAAAGAATCTAATCGATAAAAGTATTTTCCTGCTAGTGGTTTTTTAGTTTTACTTTCGTTTAAAAATGAGCAATAGGTTTTGCCATTTTCCTTATCTGATAGTAAAAAAGCTTCTTCACTAAAAGCAGCAATTTGCTTTTCAAAGATACTATCTTCATAGACCTCGATATTCTCATAATTTTTATCACTTATTAGAACTTTAAAATCATCTGTTAAAATTACTAAATTATTTTGCAGCTCACAAACTTTTTTAATCTTTTCTTTAATCTCGATCGTATTTTCTGTTGATAAATCTAGTTGAAAGACTTCCCCTGTGGAGTTGTTTTTAGTAAAAACAAGGTTTTCATTTAATATTGGCGAAATAATGGTTTTGTTTTCAAGCATTTTAATACTATCGATAAGTTCAAATTCACCATTGTATTTATTTGTATAGGTTGTAGTTTGCTCATCTGTTTTATTCACGAAAGTAATCAAGTAACCAAAATCATGGAAAATAATGTTTTGAATAAAATCTGAACTCTTTAAACAAATTTTCAAATCCGTTTGACTTGCCCCAATTGCTGTGGTATGTTTCATTGTTGGGTGTGCCAAAAAATAACGACCAAAAGGTTTTTTAATTTTAACCTCTTCAACAAGTATTTTCTTTTCGATTTTTAATAATAAATTAATCCCATTGTTAAAATTACTATCAGTAAAGTAAACTTGATCATGAATTGGAAAGAAATTAGTAATTCAGAAAAAATCATCAAAGACTATTTTTGAAATATTTTTCATCATATTTTCATCGCTCATATTTACCCCCATTAAATATTATTTTATCGTAAAACCCGCTATTTTTTTCAAAATATTAAAAGTAATTTTCTTAGATAAATATTTGAAGAAAATAAAAACCAATCAGGTTTTAACACTTGATTGGTTTTTGATTAAGCAGCTACTTTAGCTTGCTTCACTTTTTTGTTAGTTGTAATTTCTTCTACTGATTTACTTTCAGATTTAACTTTATTTTCATCAGCCAATTTTCAGAATCCTAAAATTAATGCCATTGTGAAAGTACCGATTATAATTGCTAATAAGTATAATGAAATACCCATTCCAATTGCTAATCCTTTATTTCCACTAAACATTGCAGCTTTTGATTCCAATAATGGGAAGACAAATATTCCTCCGTGAGGAGCTGCTAAAGTGATTGTAAATGCCCCAACGATTAATCCTGTTATTAATCCTCCAGCCATAGCTGATAGAGCAACACGTTTTGGATCTTTAACCATGAAAGGAATTGCACCCTCTGAGATAAAACATGCTCCCATTAATCAGTTAGCTTTTGCAGCATCACGATCTTCAACAGATCAAACTTTTTTAAATAATACAGTACATAGTGCTACTCCCAGTGGAGGAATCATTCCCCCAGCCATTGCAGCGGCCATAATTACAGATTCACTTCCACCTTCAGTTAACAATCCACCTTGTGAAACTGGTGAAATTGATAAAGTTCCTAGTGTGTAAGCGATTTTATTGATTGGTCCACCCATATCAACACACATCATAAACCCAATAATAGCACCAAGCAATATTAGTAGGTTTACTCCTCCAGTTTTTGAAGGATCTGCTAATGCTGTCAATCCTTTTTGAATTCCAAGCATTACATAACCTAGCGGAATGTTAATTGCAAACATTGCAGCCCCAATTCCTAAAAGTGATAGAACTGGAACAAAAACTATATCTCTAACTCCAGTTCATCCTTTTGAAACTTTTCCGAATGCTTTACTTCATCCAAATACAATGAAGGCTGCTATATAAGCTCCTACCATGGCTCCGATAAACCCTGAAGAATATGGAATCCCACTAGGTAATAATTTACCTCATAGATTTCCTCAACCAGTGGTTTGGTCACCATAAACCATTCCATCTCCATTGGCCAATACTCCGGCAACAAAACCAGGCATTAACCCTTGTGGACCTACAATTGAAAAACAAATGTAAGCTGCCAAAATTGGTACCATGGCTCCCATAGCAACTTTTCCTAGACCTGAGAATCAACCAGCAACTGGGTTAATAGTTCCATAGTCACCCCCAGCTGATGCATTTCCAGCGGCAAAATCAATTAAGAATCCAATTCCTAATATAATTCCCCCAGCCACAACAAATGGTAGCATTTTTGAAACCCCACCAAGAAGATTTCCTTTGATATCTCTAAATTGTTTTAGTGAAAAACTTCCTCCACCTTGTGAACCACTATTGGCTTCACCTTGGATTTTAGTAACTTTTTCACCTTTGCTGAATCCTTCAATTAGTTTTTCAGCATTATAAATAACGTCTTTGGTATTAGTTTTAATAACATCAAAACCATTAAAACGTCCCATTCCATCGATTTGTTTATCAATAGCAATAATTCTAACTTTTGCATTTTCAATATCTTCTGCTGTTAATGAATTTTCAGTTCCACGACGTCCTTGAGTTTCAACTTTTACAGTTAATCCCATTTTCTTAGCAACTTCAACCAATTTTTCAGCTGACATATAAGTATGTGCAATTCCAGTTGGACAAGCTGTTATACCAACAACATCATAGTGTTGTCCGGCTTTTAATTGTTTTTCTTCTTTTTTTGGTGCTCCAAATACCTTCTCTAAATCGGCGATCTTCTTAGCTTTCATTAGAGCTTTTTGATTTTCTTCTTTCATTAAGTAAGTTGATAAATCAGATAATACCGATAAATGTTCTTCACCGTTTTTACCATTAGTCATTATCATAAATACTAATTTGGTTGGTTTACCGTCCAAACTTTCTCAATCAACTGGGTTTTTTAGGTTGGCAAATGCCACACATGTTTGGTTAACTGATTTATCCAAAGCATGGGGAATCGCGATTCCATCACCAATTCCAGTTGATCCTTGAGATTCACGTTTTTTGATAGCTGTTACAAATGCTTTCTGGTTATTAATGATATTTTGTTCAGCTAATTTTGCTGCTAAAAAATCGATAACCTCTTCACGAGTTTGTAGATCTACATCAAAGAAACTAGTTTGGGCACTAAATAAATTTTTTAGTTCCATAATTATCTCCTTTTAAATTTTGTTAACTTTAATCTCATTGATTAAAGCGTTGATTTCAGCCTTAGTTGCTAACCACTCTTTAAAAGCAGTGGCAGCTCCACTGGCTGCAGCCAATTTTAGACATTTTTCAATGTCAAGGTTTTGGCTAATACCGTGAGTAAATCCTGCAAGCATACTGTCACCAGCGCCCACAGAGTTTACTAATTTACCTTTAGCAATTCCTGTTTGATAAATTTCTTGATTACTTGTGAAGTAATAACTTCCATCACTTCCCATACTTAATAAAATGTTTTGGGCTCCTAATTTTTGAAGTTCTTTAATCATTGATTTGATTTCATCAAAATTATATTCTTTGATTGGCAAGTTTAAAATCCCGCAAATTTCATCAATATTTGGTTTAATCAAAAATGGCTTGCATTTTAATGCTTTCAACATTACAGTTCCAGTTGCATCTAAAATAAATTTAGCATTAGCTTCATTGGCAACTGCTCCGATTTGAGCATAAATATCATCAGGAATTCCTTTGGCAATTGATCCTGCTGCTACGATAATATCAGCTTTGGTTACTTTTGCTTTTAAATAATCTAGCATTTTTTTTCACGTATCTGGGATTGTTGAAAACCCCAAACCGTTCAATTCTGTTTCTTCTTTAAAACTTAAGTTTTTAATTTTATAGTTGGTGCGGGTTTTACCAGGATTGAAAAAGAAATTACTTGATAAATTAACTTCTTTAAATTTATCTAAAAAGATATTTTTATTTTCATCCCCCATAATTCCTGTTGCTTCAACTTGATTTTCTAAATTATTTAGAATAATAGCAACATTAATTCCCTTACCTCCAATTACTTGATATTCATTTTGATAGTAATTGGTTTGTTTAATGGTAAGATTATCAGCTTCAATTATATGGTCTATTGCAGGATTTAAAGTGATTGCATATATCATTTCCTAATCCTCGCTTATTACTGTTACTTCTTTTTTACTGGCAAATTTAATAAATGATTTTGAATTAAATTTGCTGCGATCTGCTAATGCAAATGCAAAGCGAGATTGCTTGATCGCCTGCTCTTTAACCTGGGCTTCATCATCATCGGTTGTATAAAGGTTATACTCATTATCAACCGCATTGGCCCCAATAAAGGCTAAATCAAAAGAATATTGTTGAATTGATTTAACAGCCTCAAAACCAATGATGGCCCCGGTTTTAGGTTTAAAGCGACCTCCAAGAATGTGAACATAATTGTTACCATTTTTTGTTAATTCTTGAGCGTTTATAATTGAATTAGTTAAAATTCTAAGTTCTAATTCGGGTTTAATAATTTGAGATAAATAATAAGTGTTTGAACCAGCATCTAAAAAAATAGTTTCCCCTTTTTTGATGCAATCCAAAGCTTTAGCAGCAATTTGTTTCTTAGCAATAATGTTTTCAACTAGTTTTTCGTCTAACATTTCTTCAGCAACGTTTTTGTCTCTTAGTGGTTTAGCTCCCCCATGAACTCGGATAATAAGTCCTTGTTCTTCAAGTTCGAGCAAATCACGACGTACTGTTGTGAAAGGAACATTTAATTCTTGTACCATATCTTCAACAATTGATAGTTCACGACCATTAATATAGTCTAATATTAAAGTTTGTCGTTCTGCTTTTATCATTATTTCACCCTATTTCATTATATCAAAACTCAAAGAAAAAAACCAAAAAAAACCAAAAAAAACCAATTTTTTGAATTGGTTTTTATCTAAAGTGGTTTTAGCGAATTAAAATAGTTTTTGAAGGTTGAAGGGTTAAAAAGTAAATAAACCCATATGGGGGTAATAACAGCATTGCGAATCTAACATCTTGGTAAAAATTATTGCTATTTTTGCGAATAATTAAGACTCAAGTTAAAGCTGCTAGAAACATAACTGAAAATAGCACCCCATTTATTACTAACATATCTAAAATTAAATACTCTCAATTTGAATAATAGACAATCTCAGCATATTGGAAAAAAACCATAAATAATGCAAAAATGTTCAACAATCCCGATAGAACAAAAGCTAAAATAAAAAATACCTTTTCATTAATTTTTTGAGTCCCTATATTTATGAAGAAAAAATTATAAGTTTTTTCTACTAAAGCACGACAGAAATTTGCATAATTTCTACAATAATACAGCCACGATAATGCCGCTAAAATTAATAAAACCATTGTAACTATTAAATAAGATAATCAGGGAAATTCCACTATTTGGGGAATTGTTCAAAAAAGACACAACACAAACACGAAAGTTTGAAGAATTAATGCCATTATAATCCCTGGTATTAGTTGATTTTTCAACTCAAGACACACCCTTTTACTTCTTTCTTTATCTTGAATTAATTTTATTATAATTAGTTTTTATTGACTGTCAACGTAATTTCAACTAATCTTATTTTAAATTATTATAATATCTTTAAACGCACTAAATTAAGTAACACCTCAATCCACTAGCTTAAAATTTATTTATGACTACAAATTTGGCTTAAAGCTTTAGTATAAATTAAGAGTTGTTTTTGAAATTCATCTTTGTAAACCCACTCATTAACTCCATGCAAGGTTAAATTTTTTAAATTTAAAGCTCCCCCAAAAGCCACTGCGTTATTGATTTCTTTGGCATAAGTACCCCCACCAATTGCACATGGTGGAGTTTCATTATCTCCTGTTACTTCAAGGAAAGCCTCGTGCATAATTTTTAACATTCAATGATTCTTATCAAATAAAAAACCTTGGTTAAAATGATGAGTGTTTACTTGAAGATTAAATTTCTCTAAAACCTTTTGCAAAGGCGCTATAATCTGGCTTTCATAATCTATTGTTGCGGGAATATCCAATTGTAGGGCAATTCTTTGGCTTTTAAGACCAATTTCCACAATTGATAAACCAAAAGTCAGAGTTCCTGAATCATCTTCTAAAGCACCAAAAATGGCTTTTAAATCATAATTATTAAGTAAATAGCTATTTATAAAATCAATCATTTGACCCTTTATTTTGGTTTCTCTTAGAGATTCAGTTAATAGCATAACCGGACTAATTCCCCAATCTGGTAAACCAGCGTGAGTTTGCTTACCAATTATTTCTATACCATTGTTTAACAAATTGTGGACAATACCACGTTTATTTAAACTCTCAAGTAAGATTTTGGAATTGGTGCCACTAAAAGTAGCCTTTCCATCCACGATGTTATAAGTATCCCCTGATTTAATTTCATAATCAAGTTCTTCTTCCCCGGTAATGTTTATTCAAGCTAAATGTTTTTCTCCAAAGACATAGGGAAAACAAGCATCAGGAACATAACCTAAGTCTGGTTGGCCAAAATCGTTGAGATATTTTTTAACACAGCGATTTTCATTTTCTTCATCAAGACCAAAAAATAATCTTATTTTGTATTCACTTTCAAATCCACTATCTTTTAAATATTTAACAGCCATAATATTATTGACCGTTGGTCCTTTATCATCAAAGGTTCCTCTTCCATAAAGTTTTCCTTGTGATTCATTTAATTCAAACGGATCAAAAGTTCACTCATCGATATTTCCTGGATTGACAACATCAAGATGGCAAAAAATTACAAAAATTTTCTCCCCCTCACCAAAATCAGCAAAACCATAATATTTCTCCTTATCTTTGTAAGTTGTAAATCCCATATTTTGACAAGTGTTTAAAATAAAGTCCAGAACTTTATCGTTTTCAAGTCCAAAGGGATTGTTATGATCGCTCAGGTCCATTACAGAAGGAAAGCGAATTAGCTCTCTTAATAAGTTGATACTGTCTTGGAAATACCTTTCTTTTAATAAGTTAAAATCAATTTTCATATTTACCACCTTTCTGAATTATCTAATCACAAATTTAAAAAAAATGTTGATTATCATTGACTAATTTGAAAACAATAATATGATTATGGCGAAAGGAGTATTAAAAATGTTTTATGTAAGAAACTTATGAAGCTTGGTTAAAATTAATTGAAAGCTTTTAATAATTAGAACTGTCATAGCGTTTGTCGGACTGTTTTTGGCAAGTCTTGGAACTAAGATTTATTTACCTCTAACTGTTGGTTCGGGTAACGTAGACTTAGCGATTTTCTCACTTTTGGCAGTATTCATTCCTGGAGCGATCCAAACTACAAATGGGGATACCACCAAAATTGGCAAAGTTGATCCGAATATTAATGCTAACAATTACTACTTATACTTAATGTTATTTTATTTCATTCTATTATTATTAGTAATTTTATTTACTGTATTACAATGTGTAAGAGACTATAAAAAGAATAAGGACCGCGAAATTATCTCACGAGCAATTATCTTAATTTTTGGAGATATTGTTTTAATGTTTGTGGGTCCCTTATTTTTGCAAATCCACCAAGGATACTTTGAATATTCTGGTTTCCAAAACTGACTAATTGATATATCTCAACAAAAATCACCAGCTAGTTATTTAGCTATGGTTTGAGTATTTTTTGGAGCCTTTGTGCTTTATTGCTTTGGTGTCGCTATTTTGGTCTGATCAAGAGTTTTCAATGGACCATACAACTCAGTGGCTACACAATTTATGGCACTTACAAAATGGAATTATTTACAAAGTCGTATTTTGTGAGATGTTATCATTTTTCTTTTTGGAATGACATTATTGCTATCAACACCAAATTATTCTTGAGAAGTCAAAGTTGCATTTTTCTCAAATTACTTAGTTTTTGGAATGATAATCTTTACTTTTGGAACAGGTCTAGCGATAAATTTCTTCCTCCCTATTTTAAGAAAGATATGGGACCACGATAAAATATTTTTAAGCGTCCAAGAATACGAAAAAAGATTAAAAGCAATTGAAGAAATTAATTCGCAAAACTCAAAATCAGCATCTATGAAATAATTGGATTCGATTCTAAATAGAATATTTTTTTTGAATTACATTATTAATGTAATATAATAATTTTATATTTATTTAGAAAAAGAGGTATTTATGAATTGAGCAAATCGTATAACAATGATTAGATTATTGTTGATTCCAATCATTATTATATTAATGATTATCCATCAGTTCCCAGGAACCCCAATGTTTTCAGTTTGAAATCAGACAATCAATGTTGGACAAAATTATCAACTCCCAGTGGCCTATTTAATAGCGGGAATATTATTTATTATAGCGGCTTTGACTGACTTTTTAGACGGTTATGTTGCTAGAAAATTCAACCAAGTAACCACATTTGGTAAATTCTTTGATGCAATAGCTGATAAAGTTTTAACTAACACTGTTTTAATTGTTTTTGCTTGTGCAGGAATCGTACCAATTTGAATGGCTATTATTTTAATAGCAAGGGACTTTATCATTGACGCAGTTCGTCAAATTTTGGCAACAAAAGAAGTTGTCATGGCAGCAAACCAAATGGGCAAAATTAGAGCAGCTATGGAAATGATTGGAATGTCATTACTATTCTTCGTTGGATTTAGAATGTTTAACGGTTCACTTCAAGGCAACGGTGCTTTTGATGAATTTGGATGAATAAACCAAGTAGCATTAATCCCAATGTATATAGCAACAGTTTTATCAGTTTTATCAGCAGGAATTTATATTGGAGCAAATCGTAAACAACTATTTGATACAACAGTAATTTCTAAAAGCGATAAAAAGGAAAAAGTTAATGAAAAAAAATAAAACAGAACCAAATTCTTGAGCAATAGTCACCGGGGCTAGTAAAGGGATTGGATATGGTTATTGTGAGCAGTTACTAACGCAAGGTTGAAACATTATAGCCGTTGCTAGAAATACTGATCCACTAAATCATTTATCTAAAAAATTTCCCAATCAGACAATTCTAAAAATTAATTTAGATTTGAGTAACCTTGATAATTGTGATGAATTGTTTAAGTTAACTAAGGACTTGGATGTTTCTTTATTAATCAATAACGCAGGTTATGGTGTTTTAGGAGACTTTCAATCTTCAAACTTAGAAAAAGAATTGAATATGTTAGATTTAAACATCAGATCACTTCATAAATTAAGCAAAATTTATGTAAATCATTTCTTTAATAAACAGAAAGGTCGTATCATTAATATAAGTAGTGTGGCAGCTTTTTTGCCAGGACCTGGATTTGCCAGTTATTATGCCTCAAAGGCTTATGTTTTAAACTTAGGTACAGCTATTAACTATGAGTTAATCAAAGGAAAGTCAAAAGTTAGACTAATTACTATATGTCCGGGACCAATTAAAACCGAGTTTTGAAATCGCAGCAAAGGTGAAACTGGCACTTCAAAATCAAATACAGAACTTAAAAACAAATCAGTTGATAAATTTGTCAAAAGTAGTTTAAATAAGGCTTTAAAAGCTAAGCGTAGAAGTTACTTTATCATCGGCTTCAATAATATATTCCTAAATAAAATGTTGAATATTGTCCCCAAAAGTTGAGCGATGAGAGTAGTCTACAAATATAATAAGAAGAAAAATAAATAAAAATTATCCAGGGTTCTGGATAATTTTTATTTATTTCAATCAGCCAAAGGTTCTTTCAACTGCTGATTTCCATCCTTTTAATAAGTTTTCTATTTCTTTTGGGGTTTTGGTTTTTGTCAAAACCACACTATCTTTTGTTAATTTCTGAATTTCATTGATGTCTTTTCAAAATCCCACAGCAATTCCAGCTAAATAAGTAGCCCCCATTGCAGTAGTTTCGATGTTATCTGGTCTGATAACTTGAGTTTGAGAAATATCTGCTTGGAACTGCATTAAATAATCATTTTTGCTAGCTCCTCCGTCAACCTTAATCATTTTAATTTCTTGTTTTAAATCTTGAGCCATCGCTTGAATAACATCATTTGACTGATAGGCCAAGGATTCTAAAGTAGCACGAACAATATGTTCTCTTTTAGTTCCTCGATCTAATCCAAAAATAGCTCCTCGTGAATAACTATCTCAATATGGTGAGCCCAATCCTGAAAAGCTGGGAACAACATATACTCTTTGGTCATCATTAACTAAGCCAGCATACCACTCGGTTTCTAAGGAATTATAAATTATTCTCAAGGAATCTCTCAATCATTGAATAGCTGCTCCCGCAATCATAACCGAACCTTCTAAGGCATAAGTAACTTTGTTATTCATGTCCAAAGCAACGGTTGTTAATAATCCGTTTTCTGATTTGATTGGAGTTTGACCAGTATTCATTAAAATAAAGCAACCAGTTCCATAAGTATTTTTAACCTCACCTGGTTGTAAACAAAATTGACCAAATAGTGCTGATTGTTGATCTCCAATTGAAGAAGCAATCGGCATTTGTGTAAAGTCGTTACGACTTAATAATCCTGGAAATGTACTGCCATATATTTCAGAATTACTTTTTACTGTAGGTAAAATTTCTTCAGGAATATCAAAAAGTTCTAGTAAATCTTTATCTCATTTTTTTTCATGAATATTGTAAAGCATTGTTCGTGAAGCATTAGTAGAATCTGTCACAAAAGACTTACCTGCAGTTAGTTTAAAAATTATTCAAGTATTTATGGTCCCAAACATCAGTTTTTTCTCTTTGGCTTTTTGACGGGCTCCTTCAACATTATCCAAAATTCATTTGACTTTGGATGCTGAAAAGTAGGGATTAATAATCAGACCGGTTCTCTCTTGAACAAATTCCTTGTGAGTTTTTAATAACTCTTCACAATAGTCGTTAGTTCGACGATCTTGTCAGACAATGGCATTATAAATTGGTAGCCCGGTTTCCACATCTCAAATAACAACAGTTTCACGTTGATTGGTAATTCCAATTGCAGCTACTTGATCGGCTAATAGCTTTTTCTTATTCATGGCCTGAATTAGAGTTGTTCTTTGACTATTTCAAATTTCAACAGGATCGTGTTCAACCCACCCAGATTTTGGAAATAACTGGGTAAATTCGGTTTGGTCTTGAGAAACAATGTCTCCCTTTTGATCCACAACAATAGTTCTCACACTACTTGTTCCTGAATCTAGTGTTACAATATATTTTTGTTTCATGTTTGACTCCTTCTAGTTCATAGGTAGGATTGATTTTTGATAAGGTTGATAGTCTTTTTTAATTTCAAACTTGTCTTTGCTAGTTGATTTTAAAATATCAATAACATAGTCAGCAATTGCTGGGGCTGCTGAAATTGCTGGGGATTTAGTACCCGCTACATTTATGAAGTTGTCATCTTTTATAGCGGGTTTAATATAAAAGTCTTCACTACTTGGTTCAATTGGTCTAGATCCTGAAAATGTCATACAAGTCTTTTCTATTTTTAAATTAGGAATTAACTTGCGTCCAATTTCTCCAATTTGATTGAATTTTTCTGGTGTTACTAATCGGGTTTCGCTTTTTAAAACCCCTTTTTGTGCTGTTGGTCCCACCAATAAATGACCATCTAAGGTTGGAGCTACAATTACCCCTTTACCATGGATGGTTGGCACCATAAAGATAACTGAGCTAACTACACTAGCTTCGCTTTTTTCTAGAATTCGATACTCTCCACGCAAGGTCTCGAGTTTGAAATCAGGATAACCCGCCATGGCAGCGATTTCATCAGCATAGTGGCCAGCTACATTAATAATTTTGCTAGCATAATAAGTTTTGTCCCCATTAACAGTGATTTCAAAAACATCATTTTGCTTAGCAATTTTGCTGACTTTTGAATTCACTTTCAATTCTGCATGATTGGTAATTGCATTTTCAAATAAAACTTTACTCAATTCCACAGGGTCGATAGCAATGGATGAATTGCACAATAAACCCCCAATAATATCAGGATTTAAGTTTGGCTCAATTTTTATTATTTCTGCTTTAGTTAAAATTTGCATTTCTTTAGCTTCAAGTCCATTTGTGATGCCTCGATCGTAAAGCATTTTGACATGTTGCATTTCTTCATCATTAAAAGCTACAACTAAGGAATTAATTCTTTGATATGGAAAGTCCAATTCTTTGATTCAATCCTCATAACGTTTTTTTCCTAAAAGATTAAGTTTTGCATTCAACTTACCTGGAGTCGGGTCAAAGCCCCCATGGACTAATCCAGAATTACCTTGCGAGGTTTCCATAGCCACTCTCTTATTAGCTTCTAAAATTAAGATTTTTTTATTATACTTTGATAATTCTCTAGCGATGGCTGCACCAATTATACCTCCACCAATAATACAAAAGTCATAATTTTTATTTTCCATAAATTTACCTCAAACTAATGTTTAAATTAATTATTAAAATGCCAAGAAGACAGCTCCAATCACAATTCCTCCCAGACTTGGTGCCACAATTGGAATTCAACTATAAGATCAGTCTGATTTTACTTTAACTGCCTTATTATAAGGAATTAACTGGTGAACAATTCTAGGACCTAAATCACGAGCAGGATTAATAGCATAACCAGTAGTTCCACCAAATCCTAATCCGATTCCAATAACAACGATACCAACTAATATTGGTCCCATAAATTCAAAGTCTTGCAATCATCCTCTTGAAGTTGATAGGATAGCTGCAACTAAAACTGCAGTGGCAATAAACTCTGTAAATAAATTTGAAAAGACATTACGATTAGTTGGTCCAGTACTGTGCATTGCTAAAACTAAGTCCCCACGTTTTTCAGAGTGTGATACATGAATATGGTTCATATAAATAATATCTAAAATAATTTGACCTATGATAGCTCCAAGAGTTTGTGCTATTAGGAATATCGGTAATAGTTCCCAACCCCCCACATTGGTGGTTCAATTGTTAACAACAAAAGCTAAAGTTACAGCCGGATTTAAGTGGGCCATTCCACCAAGAGCTGAAGAAATGGTTGCTGCAATAGTTACTGCAAAACCTCAACCAATGGTTATTGCCAATCAACCAGCATTTTCACCTTTAGTACCTTTTAAAATTGAGTTAGCAACTATCCCGTTACCAATCATAACCAAAATCATTGTTCCAAATAATTCTGTTAAAAATACTGTTGTCATTATTATTCTCCTTTCAATTACTTATTGATACACAATTATATTATTCCAAAATATTATAAAATCAAAGAAAAAAGCATAAAATAATTAATTTATAAAATTATAATCTTACTTTAGTAAGGTAAAAGTTTTTAGGCATAAAAAAACCTCATTGGTTTTCAATAAGGCTTTATTTAACTATTTGTTTTGAATAGCTTCAACACCAGGTAAAACTTTACCTTCCATGTATTCAAGAGAAGCTCCCCCACCAGTTGAGATGTGAGTAAATTTTTCTTTAAATCCAAGTTGGATGGCTGCTGCTGCTGAGTCTCCTCCACCAATTAAAGTGAAAGCTCCTTTAAGGTTGGCAATCGCTTCACAAACTGCTACAGTTCCTTTTTTGAAGTTTTCCATTTCAAAAACTCCCATTGGTCCGTTTCAAGCAACTGTTTTAGCTCCTGCTAATTCTTTTTGGAATAGTTCAATTGATTTTGGTCCAATATCTAATCCCATTACATCATCGGGTAAATCAACCCCTGAGAAAGTTGGTTTAACATCTTTGAATTCAGTAGCGTTTGCTGAATCAATTGGTAAAATAATTTTCCCGTTTGATTTTTTCAAATATTCTTTTGCTAAGTCGATTTTATCAGCTTCTAAAAGAGATTTTCCGATTTTATGCCCTTGAGCAGCAAAGAATGTATAAGCCATTCCTCCCCCAATAATGATCTTGTCAGCTTTAGTTAGAAGATTGTCAATAACTCCGATTTTATCAGAAACCTTAGCTCCTCCAATGATGGCTACAAATGGATGTTCAGGTTTATCAACACCTTGTGCCAACATTTCTAATTCTTTTTGAACTAAAAAACCAACACAAGATTCTTTAATATTACTTGAAATTCCCACGTTTGAAGCATGAGCTCTATGAGCTGTTCCAAATGCATCATTTACAAAAATATCTCCCAATCCAGCTCAATATTTACCTAATTCGGCAGCATTTTTGCTTTCTGCTTTAACAACTTCGTTGTTTTTAACATCTTCAAAACGAGTGTTTTCCATTAAAAGGATTTCCCCTTCTTTTAAATCACTGATTGCTTTTTCAAGTTCTGCTCCACGAGTAGTTGGTACAAAAACAACTTTTTGGCCAATAGCTTTTTCTAAAGCTATTGCAATTGGTGCTAATGATTTTTTGCTTTTATCATCTTCAGCTTTAATACGGCTTAAGTGTGATAATAGAACAATTTTCGCCTTGTTTTTAACTAAATGTTTAATAGTTGGAAGCGCAGCTTGAATACGATTATCATCTGTAATTACTCCGTCTTTCAATGGTACATTGAAGTCAACACGTACAAGAACTTTTTTTCCTGCAACGTTTACTTCGTTTAGAGTTTTTTTATTCATTTCTTTTCTCCTTTTGCTTAACAATTATATTTTAATTGAAAATTAGTCATTTAATTCAAAATAATAAAATATCTATGGAAAAAAATTTACTTGGAATTTTTTACATAAAAAAAACACCCTAGAGGGTGTTTTGTAAATAAATCATTTGATTTAGATTTGATTATAATGAAACAACGTGTTCAATTACTCTTACAAATTGTGAAGTAAATGATGCTTCGTTGTCATATCATGAAAAGATTTTGTACATTTTTTTACCATCTACATCAATTAATCTAGTCATAGTTGCGTCAAATACTGATCCAAAGTTTGAACCAATAATGTCTGATGAAACGATTGAATCGTCTCTGTATTCTAGAGCCATTCCTAATCCTTTTTTATCAGCATCAATTGCTTTTTTAATAGCAGCATTGATTTCTTCTACTTTAGGTGATTTAGTTAATTCGATTGATAAGTCTACGATTGAACCTGTAATAACTGGTACACGTAATGCTAATCCATCTAATTTACCATTCAATGTTGGTAATACTTTACCAATAGCTGCAGCAGCTCCTGTGCTTGTTGGAATAATATTTCATGATGCTGCACGCCCACGACGTAAGTCGCTGTGAGGTAAGTCTAATAATTTTTGGTCATTAGTTACGGCATGAACTGTAGTCATTAAACCTTTAACAACTCCGAATTCTTTATCAAGAATTTGTAGTACGGGTGCTAAACAGTTAGTTGTACATGATCCTGCTGATGCAATAACATCATCTTTTGTTAAATCAGTATGGTTTACACCAAACACAACTGTTTTTAAATCACCAGTTGCTGGTGCTGAAATCATAACTTTTTTGGCTCCAGCTTTAATATGTGCTGATGCTTTTTCTTTATCTGTATAGAAACCAGTTGCTTCAACAACTAAGTCAATTCCCATTTTACCTCAAGGTAATGCTGCTGCATCCCTTTCAGCTAAAACTTTGATACTTTTTCCATCAACAGTAATTGAATCTTTTGTAAAAGAAACTTTACCTTTTTGGAAATATCCATGAGCTGAGTCATGTTCTAATAAGTATGCTAAAGTTTTTGGATCTGTTAAGTCGTTAATTGCAACGATTTCAACATTTTTTGACTCTCATAATTTTCTGAAAGCAAGTCTTCCGATTCTTCCGAATCCGTTTATAGCGATTTTTTTCATTCTAATCTCCCTTTTGTTCTACAATAGTTATTTTATACTTATTTGGAAATATTAAGTAAATTATGAACCAATAATTTTTTGTTTTTTTTATCACTTTTGGTTTTTTTGATAGAAATTTTTCCGTTAACTATGACGCTTATTTTCACCCATTATCATATGGTCTTGGGTAACAAGCCCTTTAACACGTTCCACAAAACGATCGGTTTTAGTTTTGATGATTTCACGATCACTGCAATTGATTTCTGCAACTCCATAAATAACATCTAATTTATTCAAACTAAAATTAGCTGAGAAAAAAGTAGTTTTTTTATTTTCCATACGATAATTCAGCAAGGTGAATAAGATTTCATCTCGAGAATAAGCAGTAACAACTTCTCCTCCAATGTCATCAATAAATAAACAATCCACATTCATCAAGGTTCTTAAAAGATTTTCCTTTTGGGTTTCATTATTTGAAAATCCATCTTTAATAGTTTTGATCAAGTTGGAAACTGTGATAAAAGCCACTTTTTGTTTTAAAGCAAACTGGTTGGCAGTTAACTGTAATAAAAATGTTTTTCCCACTCCTGGAAGACCTGATAAATAAACCCCTTTTTTATAGTCATTTTTGATAATATCTGAAACAATTTCTAAATACTTAATTCGAGAATTATCAACAACTTCTCCCTTTTTGATTTTGCTATGATAACTCATTAATGTTTCAGGATTGTCATCAACATCATAATCACTGTAAATGAAGTTTTTCTTAATTTCATAGTTCTTATTTGATTTAATCCAATGAGCACAGTGTTTGCTGCCCGCATAAAACATTTTGTGATTTCACTCTAAAAAAGGTTGATAACCTTTTGGAGTTTGTAAACAATCTTCTAGTTTTCCCTCTTTGCACTCATGATAGTTTTGAATAAAATTCTCAAGAAAATTTTGGTTAGCTTGGGTATCTGATTTGGAGATATTATTATCATTCATAAATTTCTTTAAAGATTCAAATTGATTAATACTACTAATCAAATCCGCTATTTTCATTTTTTCAACTCCTATCAAATAAGTTTAGATTGGTAAGGTTGAGTTTCATTATTTGAATCTCAATCAATAGATGCAACAATTTCCTTGAATCTGTTATCCGCTTTTCTGGTTGTAGTTTTCTTGGCTTGATTATTCTTAATTGATTCTTTGTGAGCTTGTTTTAAGTAGTTCATCAAATCCAGAGTTTTATCGATTTTCAATTCCTTAACAGACTCAGCAATTTTTAATAAATAGTTACCAACAATTTCATGTGAGTTTTTATAGTATGAGAACTCCAACAAGCAGTTAATAATTCCGTTTGAAAAACTAAAATCATTTTGAAGAGTCTTAATAATGTTTTTTGAAGAATTCGTCAAAACTTTACCATCTTTTAATAACTCTAAATAACTAATAGGATCTAATTCTTCCATTTCGCGACATTTTTTAATTGCAACATTTTCTGGACTATTATCTGATAATTTTACATTTTTAATCGTAATAAAATCAAACAATGTTTCAGGTTCTAAAATCTCATTTTCATAATCATAACAACTTAAGATAGCCTCTAATACTTGACTAGAATTTAGTTGATAAAGACTGGTGATTTTATTCAAAGTGTCTTTATAGGCAACTGTATTCAAATTCAAGGTGATATTTTTAGTTTTTAAAGCTGCGTTAATTTCGGCCATTGAAATTTTATTTTTTAACTCATTGATACGAATTTTTTTCAGCTTCATCACACTTGGGGTAAGCTCTAACAAACTAATAACATCTTCTTGGAATACATTTGAGAAAGTGGATTTTTCCTCAAAATATTCTTCAACTGCAATTGAATCATCTCGGAAAATATATGTAACAACTTCAAATTCTTCTTTTCCAATTTTTTTCAATAATGCCTTAGAAAAAATCTCATCCTTTAAAAACTCACCCGGTTCTAAAGGAGCATAAACATTGAACAATTTTTTTGTTTTGTCCTTTTTGGTCATTATTTTTAAGAGTCCCATCGCTGATAATTTTTCAATATCCTTCTTCAAATTAGCCTCAGTTGAACAACTAATTTTAGCCAATCTTGATGTATCAAATTCCTTCTTTTTAAACTCTTTTTGCAGTCCTGACTCATTAACCAGACAATTAAAAAGAGCAAAAGCCCCACTCCCAATTATCGGCAAGTAAAGATATTGCAAAGTTCTTAAATCATAATTGCTAGCATTATTTTTAAGATTAATTTTATAACTAAAGTTTTCCATGAATTTTTGATACCAACCTTTTAAATATTTTAAGATAACAAACCTGTAATCGGCATAAAATAGTTATATTAGAATAATTTGTAAATAAAAAACCTGCAAAAGCCAATAGAATAAGTCGGTTTTTGAGGTTTTCCACATTTTAACATTGATTTATCTACAAAATTTGACAAGCAGGACAGTAATAAGTTCCTCTCCCGTTAACCTTGATTTTAATAATAGTTGTTTGGCAATCTTTGCACGGTTTACCAACTCGGGTATGAGCTTTTAGATAATTTTGAAATTTACCATCAATTCCGTGAGCCGATTGATAAGTGTCAATAGTTGTACCTCCAAGCTCAACTGCCTTATTTAGAATAAAGCGTGATGCTTTGATAATTTGTTCAAAATCATCTTTATCCAGTTCGTTCCCACATTTTAAGGGGTTGATTTTAGCTTCAAACAAAATTTCGTCAGCATAAATATTACCAATTCCTGAGGTAATAGTTTGATCTAGGAGAATCGTTTTTATATGTTTACGAGATTTATTTATTTTTTGAGCTAAATAGTTAGCACTAACAATTTCGCTAAATGGTTCAGGACCAACGGTTAGTATTGGTTTTTGCTCTCGAAAGTCTTTTTCATCTTGTCAGTGCAAAGTCCCGAATTTTCTTGTATCATAATAGGCTAGTTGCATTTCATCATCGATAATAAAGATAGCTTCTTGGTGTTTGATATTAGTTTGTGAATCTCTGGGTTCATAAAATCACTTACCTTCCATTCTCAAGTGAGAAATAAGCACTTTATCATCCAAATGAAAAACAATGTGTTTAGCAATTCTTTCAATCGAGTCAATCACTCTTCCTGTAATCTGATTTTCAAATTCTGTAATATTTTTGGGTTGTTTCAATAAATTAGGATACACTATTTTAGCGGAAGTAATTTTTTTACCTACCACTAATTTTCTTAATGTCCTAACCACGGTTTCGACTTCTGGTAATTCTGGCATGTTTCTCCTTTATTTTAACTCAAATCAGTTTTTACCCTGACTTGAGCTGATTTCTAATTCAACTGCGACTTTATCTTGTAAATTCATAATTTCAAAGAGTTTTTCTAGAGCTAAGCCCATTTCCTTGATAATAATTTCTTTGACAAATTTGGACTCTTCTTTTAGTACATAGAAAATAATTTCATCGTGGATTTGGGCAACCATTGTAGATTTTAGATTATGCTTTTTGATTTGTTCATCAATATTTATCATCGCTAATTTTAAGATGTCTGCTGCACTCCCTTGAATTGGTGCATTTAAAGCAGCGCGCTCACCAAATTGACGCACTTGGTAATTAGAGCTCAATAATTCGTAGATATAGCGGCGGCGCTTGGCGATAGTTTCTACATAGCCACATTCTTTGGCTTGTTGAATCAATTTTTCCTTATAAACCAATATATCAGGGAATGACTGAAAATAAGCCTCAATGAACCTTTTTGCTTGGTTTATTGGGATGTTCAGGTCGTTTGAAAGACCAAAATCACTTAATCCGTAAATAATCCCAAAATTGAAGATTTTAGCAGTTCTTCGCATTTCGCTATTTACTTCTTGATCTTTGGGAATATTGTAGATTAGTCGAGCCGCTTCAGTATGGATATCCCTTTTTTGAGCAAAAATATCAATCATATTTTTTTCTGGGGCTATTTGCGCTAAAACTCGTAATTCAATTTGAGAATAGTCAAAACTCTGGTATTCTCATTCAGGTTCACAAGTAAAAATTTTTCTAACCTCTTTTTGGTCTTCATCCCTAATAGAGATATTTTGTAAATTGGGTTCAATTGAACTTAGTCTTCCTGTTGTTGTTAAAGTTTGGTTGTATATTGTGTGAACTTTATTGTCTGGGAAAATATATTTTTCAAAACCTTTCAAATAAGTTGAATAAAGTTTTGAAAATTTTCGATGTGATATTATCATCCCCACAACAGGGTGTAAATTAATGATTCTTTCTAAGGTTTCGCGATCCGTGCTCCCTTTGCTGTTATCTGGTAATTTTAGGCTATTGTACAGCAATTCTTTTAGCTGCTTAGTTGAACTTATATTAAAATCACTTTCAACAAATTCGCTCACTTCATTTAGGATTTCATTTTCTACCAATTCTATCTTGTTCTTAATATTTTGGGTTTGAAGTTCTAATTCCTGACGATTAATATAAACTCCTGATTGCTCCATAGCATATAAAACTTTACCAAATTTTAAGTCAATTTGTTCATATAATTTCATTAAGTTTTGAGATTCAAGAAACTCAAATGCAATTGTTTTTGATTTAAATAAGAACTCTGCTTTACGAGCCAAGTATTCAAACTTTTTGTCTTCTTCGACAAAAGCTGTTTTCTTAGCTCCCCTACCAAAAACTTCCTCTGGTTCTTCAATTTCAAATTCCCCAACAATACTTCTTAGGTGGTTTGAAAAAGTTGATTTTGTAGAGCTATCTTTGATATAACCAATTAGCATTAAATCATATTCAATCGCATCCAGACTGACTTGGTAGTTACATCTTTTTAAGGCTGTCACTGCAGCTTTGAAATCATAAAAGTATTTTTTTCTATTTACATTTAATAAAAACTGATTAAAGTGTTCATCTAAAGTTGGTTGATCTCAATTAAATAAATCAACTTCATTTGCACTTGATAAATTCAAAATGAAATTACCTTTTTCATTGCTAATTGAAATCCCAATTATATCTGATTTATGGTAATTGGTATCCAAGAGTTCAACAATAATGGCATTTTCTTTTCCTTCAAGTTGAGGGTCTCATTTATCTAGTACTTGATACTTGATTTTTTCTACTTGATTAATATTATTAACTCTGTTTGAAAGTCTTTTTACCAAGGAAAACATTTCATATTTGTTCAAGAAGTTGATTATTGATTCGATATTCAAAGCCACTTGTTGGCAAACAAAGCTTTCAATTTCAACATCTTTTTTAATTGTGGCAATTTCTTTTGATAACAGCGCCATCTCTTTTGAATCGATAAGTTTTTTTTGAGTAGCTCCTGTGATTCGATCTATATTTTCATAAACTCCTTCAAGGGAGTGGTATTTTTGCAATAAGTTAATTGCCCCTTTTTCTCCAATTCCAGCAACCCCTTTAATGTTGTCACTTGGATCACCCATAATTCCTTTTAAATCAGGGACCTGACTGGGTTTAACAAATCATTTCTCTAAAAGTTCTTCTTCTCCGAAAACTAATAAGTCACTAACTCCTGTTTTTGGAACTAATATTTTAGTTCTTTCATTGATCAATTGGAACATATCCTTGTCACTTGTTAGTATTTCAATTTCGAATTTTGAATCCTCTTCAAAAAGTTTTAAAGCAATACTTCCGATAATATCATCTGCTTCAATATTTTCAATTTCAAAATAAGAGATATTAGCCTCTTTTAAAAATTCTCTTACAATTGGAAACTGGGAAACCAATTCATCTGGTGTTTTGCTACGACCAGCTTTATAATCTGGCATTTTATCATGTCGAAAAGTTTTCTTACCTTTATCAAAGGCTACAATAACATCAAAGTAGTTGTTGTCATTCAGCAAACTTGAAAGCATATTAACAAAAGAGTAAACTGCATTTGTGGGAATTCCCGTTTTAGTTCTTAAGATGTTTCCAGTATATGCTGAAGCAAAGTAAGCACGAAAAATTAGAGAGTTACCATCAACTAGTAGTATTTTTTTAGTTTTCATAATTATCATCCATTCCTTTTTAGTTTAACAAAAAAAAGCGATTTTATCGCCCTTTTTAAGTTGTTGAAAAGATTTTAAAGATTTCGTTAAGAATTCCTGTAACCTTGTTGTTATAAATCTGAGTTCTAATTTCTCCAACCATAATAGTTCCTTCGGTAATTTGATTTTTGTATTTTTCAAAAGTTGAGGCAAACATAGTTACATCTAAATGACTAGTTTCATCTGAAATATCCAAAAAGACCATTTCTTTATTATTCTTATCAAAGTGAATTTTATAACTATTGATAATAAACAGAACCGGACTTTTCATATCCCCTTTATTTAGGCTATTAATCAAGCTTAGACGTTCTGAATTAGCCATTTTACTGCGAATGACTTGCATTGGGTGTGCTGATAAATAGAAACCTAAGGAATCTAATTCGTAAAACGATGTATTAATTAATGAATCGTTTTTGACTTCTAGTTCTGGAAAGGTAAAGGGGTTTATTTTTTCTATGTTTTGATTTAAGTCGGCAAATAACAAAATTTTCTCTTGGTTAGAAATTAGTGTTTCTCGAGAGAAACCAAACTTATCCAATGCCCCGGCTTTTGCCAAGTTTAAAAAAGTCGTATTGTTCAAACCTTTTTTAAAAGTCTTTGAACAAAAATTAAATAAGTCGTTAAAAGCTGTTTTGTCTAATTGCTTTAAATCTGCTAAGTTTTTTACAAACTCGATTCCAACTTGTTTAATAAGAATTAGTGGTAAAAAAATCCCTCTTTCGTTTCCATAATAGCCCAATTTAACGTTTTGGACGTTTGGTGGGATTAATTTTATATCAAACGACCTTACCTCATCTAAATATTTACTGGTTTTAGCCTCATTACCGATGCTAGAGTTTAACAACTCACAATAAAATTCTGCTGTAAAATTTTGTTTTAAATAAGCTAATCAATAACCAATGTATGAGTAAGCAATTGCATGAGATTTGTTAAATCCATAATTTGCAAATTTTAAAATTCATGCTCAGATTTCTTCGGCTTTTTGTTGTGAATAACCTCCTTCGAGAGCACCTTTAATAAAATCTTCGTATTCCTTAGTCATTAATTGCAGGTCTTTTTTACCCATCGCTCTTCGGACAATATCAGCCTTAGCTAAACTAAATCCCCCAACTCTTTGTAAAATTTGAATAACTTGTTCTTGATAAACAATTATTCCAAAAGTTGGTTCTAAAATATCAACTAAAGACTTTTCTAAAATTTCATAACCTTTTTGAGAATTCTTATTTTTTATATACTCGGGGATATTTTCTTGAGGTCCTGGACGAAATAGCGCTGAGGCAGCCGCTATGTCTGCAATTGATCCAACTTGCATTTTAAAAATTGTATCAGTCATTCCTGGAGACTCTAATTGAAATATACCCGTTGTTTTTCCAGCTCTCAAACTTTGAAATGTCTCCAAATCATTTAGCGGGATTTTAGAAAGACTAATATTTAATTTACGGTTTTGATTTACTGATTTTAAAATATTATTAAGAGTTGTTAAGTTTCTTAATCCCAGTAAGTCTATTTTTATCAGTCCCAAGTCTTCTAGGTGATTCATTGAGAACTGGGTTTGATTCATTCCGTTGAACCCAACTTTTAATGGGACGATTTCTCGCAAGTCAACATCACAAAAAACTATACCAGCTGCATGGGTTCCAGTTTGTCTTGGTAGTCCTATTAATTTTTTAGCAACTGGGTAAATTCCTTCATTCTCTTTTAAGAATATTTTTAATTTTGAGAAATTTTCAATTGCTCCATCTAAATCTCTTAAATACTCATTGCCAATTGGTTTGGTAATGTCGTTAATGGTTTCAGCAGAAATACCAAAAACTCTTGCACAATCTCTAAGAGCATTTTTTGTACCAATAGTTTGGTAGGTTGTAATTGAGGCTACATTGAAGCGACCATACTTTTCAAAGATATATTCAATTACCTCATCACGTCTATCGTCTTGAAAGTCAATATCAATATCTGGTAACGATATTCTTTCGGGATTTAAAAATCTTTCAAAGATTAATCCATTTTCAATCGGATCAATTGTAGTAATTTGTAATAAGAAAGATACTAGCGAACCTACAGCACTTCCTCGACCAGGACCAACTAAGATTCCTAGATCTTTAGCTTTTCTCACAAAGTCGTAAACCACCAAGAAATAGTCTGAAAAACCCATTGAAAATATTGTACTTAGCTCACTTTCCATTCGATCAGAATATGTTTTAGGTATTCCAGATTGCTTTTTAAAGTTCATAAAGTAACCCCTTAAACTTTGCTCACAAATCAATCGTAAATAATTATCTGAAGGGATATTTTTAGGATTGGGATATTTAATTAAATGACTTCTTGATTCAGTAAATAAATCGAAATTACAGTTTTTGCTAATGTACTCCATGTTTTTTTTGTGAACCTTAATATTAATAAATTTTTCAATCTCCTTATCGCTGTAGTAATATTTATTATTATCTATTCTAGATTGTTGTGAGATTAGTATATTATCTTTTATGGCTTTTAAAATTTTAAAAGCTTGAAAATCGTTTTTTTGTAGATATTTAATTTCTTGACAAAAAATTAACTGATTTTCATATTCCATATCAATACTTTTTAAATTTTCACTAACTCCAATAAAAACATCTTTTTTATCCAAAGACTTGCTGATATTTTCATAAATCTGGGTGTCGAACTTCTCCTTAAAATTTACAACCAATATTATATTCTCAGTTAATCCCTTGAGAAGGAAATCAAATTTTTGTGCATCATCATTAAATTCCTGACACATAATCATTGAACTCATTTGGGAAATAAATTTATACCCATTACGATTTTTAGCATATAGGTTAATTGAAAATGCTGTTTCAAAAAGTTTGAATTTAACAGTTAAACCTGCAATTGGTTTTAATTTGTGTTTTTGAGACAACTTAAAAAAATCCGCTAGTCCATATAGCGTTTCAATATCATTGTAAATCACAAATTTAAATTTATTATCACTTGCAAATTGAAAATAGTCTTGTAATGTTATTAAAGAATCTTGAAAATTAAAACAGCTTCTCACATTAAGTAAGGGGGTGTACACAAAAATCACCTTGCTTTCTAGTTTAAGATTACAAATAAAAGCAGAGTCACAACAATTAAGGCGATTATTAAATAAATAGTTATTCTAAAAATCATTGGCCCTTTAATTTTAACCTTACGACGGTTAATTTCTCCGCTGCTCAATTCGATGTAGTCATTATTATTTTGATTATTTTTGCTTATTTTAGTAATTGTTAAATCATCATCATTAAAATCTTCTGTTACTACTGTATCATTTGTTTTTTGTTGGTCAATATTTTTTACAAGCGAACCTTGGAAAATACCATATTTACCCTTTTGAATTGACTTCGGTGCCTTTTTGGTTTTTTTCTCCTGTGCCTTCAATTATATTCCCCTCCTTTACTATGTAATGTTTAATTGAGTTTTTTATTGTATGGTCTAATATTTCTTCTCACAAGATTTGCTCTTCTTGTTGCTCTGCACGATACTTTCGTGGTTTTGTAACTGGATTTTTAGGAACATACATACTACAAACATCATCAAATGGTAATATTGAAGTTTCGTAGGTATCAATCGCTTTCGATATTTTGATTATTTCTTCCTTATCATAGGTTACAACTGGTCTTATAATTGGTAAATCTGAGACACTGTCAATAACACCAATACTCTCAATTGTTTGACTAGCAACCTG
Organism: Spiroplasma endosymbiont of Panorpa germanica; assembly: GCF_964019765.1. Taxonomy (NCBI): domain Bacteria; kingdom Bacillati; phylum Mycoplasmatota; class Mollicutes; order Entomoplasmatales; family Spiroplasmataceae; genus Spiroplasma; species Spiroplasma endosymbiont of Panorpa germanica. The sequence goes on from NZ_OZ026461.1 coordinate 750,855, forward strand.
TCCTAAAGCTTCTCCTGTGATTAATGCTTTGGCATTAATTGTTTTGCTCAATTGGTTGGCGATTCTAATAAACATACGACGCATTAAAGTGATACGATATGATTCATCTTTGATATGCATTAGTTCTTGAAGTAACAATCCAAAATCACAAATATAAAGTGAGAATGAATTCTGATTAAAACGAGCAATTTTTTTAGTTAGACTAAAAACTTTTTCTAAAGCCTCAGGAGTTGTATGTGGTGGGGTCATGAAGTGAAGAAAATCAACTTGCATTCCGCGCTTCATAGCTAAAAAAGAAGCTACTGGTGAGTCAATTCCCCCAGATAGCAAACAAAGTCCCTTACCACTAACCCCAACTGGCAATCCTTTTAAAGCGGTAATTCTTGAGGTGAAAATATAGGTTTTTTCTCTTTTAACAATTATTTCAATTTTAGTATTTGGATTATGAACATCAACTGTCAAATTATCAGTATTAAAAAGGATATTTTTAGCAACCACTTGTTTAATTTCTTGAGATGTCAGCATAAAAGTTTTATCTTTTCTTTCAACCTCTAATTTAAAACTACCTCTGGGTGATTCCTTGGCAATATTTAAAGCTACTTGAGAAATTTTGTCAATATCATTTTCAACTTCATCAACTACAGATAGTGAGTATATTCCAAAAGTGTCTTGAAGATTCGCTAAAACTTCATCTAGTAAATTATCTGAAAGTACATCTATTTTTAAACTGTTATGACTTTTGATAAAAACCACTTCTTCACGAAATGGTTTCAATTTGAACTTAATATTTTGTAGTAACTTATTTATAAAAAAGTTTCGGTTGGAACCCTTTAAAGTTAACTCTCCGTAACGAACTAAAATATGTTTCATGATTATTCCTCTATTTTACTTTCTTTGATTTTTGTTTTTTAAATTGGTGATTTGTTTAAAAGAGTAACCAATCAATTGATCAAGATGTCTGTTGTGGTAATATTGTTCTGCTGTCGCAATTATTTGCTCTGCTGCTGGATGAACATCAACAAACCTTTCAATATATAGGATTATTTCTTGAGAAATAAAATCTAAAAATATTGTATCATTTATTTGACTAGATAGTTTCCAGGCTCTTTTGGCTAAATCGTTAATTTTTTCTGAAAGGTATTTTTTCTCTTCTTCACTGTCTGCGTGAACAATTCTTTTTTCTTCAAATTCAGTAATTGTTTGATTTAATTCATCGATTGAAATTAAGTATTTTTTTAGCTCTGGAACACTGCGGTGTTGGTTTATTTTAACCTCACACTGACTCAAAATTGACTGAATGAAAATAACATCATTTAATAAATGTTCCATGCTTGAAGTTTTACCCTCAATTTCAATTACTGAGTTTTCTAAATTTTCAATATTTTCTAAAGCTCTTTTAATAACAATTTTAGAATTATCTTTCAACAAGCCCAAATCTAACTCTGCAATATTCGAACTTGTATCAATAACTGCAAAAATTTTGTATGCCATTTCCTTGGTTTTCAGAAATTCATAACGGGTTTTTTCAAAATTATTTCATTCCGGACTTGGGGCTTTATTAATTGCCTTGATTGATCTGTGGGCTTTTTCAATATTTGCACAAGCAGTATCGATTTCCTGGATAAAGTATCTCATCTTTTCATCGTTTTCTTCAAAGAAATTTTTTAAATTATCATCATACTCAACTTCATTAATAAAGTTTCTAATCAAATCAAAAATTTCAGCCAGGAGTTTATTCGCTTTTCGGTATTGCAATCTTTTCAGTTCGTTATTAATTTTGATTCTTAGTGTGTCCACATTGCTTTCCAAAATAGAATACTGTTCAGCGGTTTTAGTTATTCTTTCATTGGCTTGACCAAAAGTTACGTACTTATTTTTTAACTCAATTAATTTATTTGGAATAGTGGTTAGAATAGTTGAAATAATTGTTGGTATATTATCTAAAAGCTCAATTAGGAAAATAAGACTATTATCAATTTTATACAAAACATCTCATGATTTACGATAATTTCCTTCTTCTAATTCGATATAAAATTCCTCAAAAAAACCTTCAATTTGTTGAATGGTGTCTGCAAGTTTGACCTCATCAATTTCAATTTTACCAAAGGTTAACATTGTGGCTTCTTCTTTTAAATTTTGGAATACTTCTCTAACAATGATTGAGTTACTTCTTTGAATTAATTCAATTTCAATCGCATCTTCAATTTCCTCGTTAATTTCTTGGACTTTTCTTTTGATTTCTTGTAATGTTAAGTAAATTTCATTAACTTTTCGGTAGTTTGATATTAAGGGTAAAGTTGCTTTACGGTTATTAATTATCCCACTTAATGAGTCAAAAATTTTCTTTAGTTCCTTTTCGAACAATAATTCATATTTAGTTCTTCAAACCATCATTTCTTGTTCAAATACCTTGTTGACATTATTTATATTTGAAATTCTTTGAAGATGAATTTTTAGCGGGGTTCGTTTCAAAATATCTATTGTATCCAAAGAGTGGGCAATTTTAGAAATAATTGCACGATAAACGCAAAATAAGATAACAATAATTACAATGGCGAAAAAAATGGCGAAAAAAACGGTTCAACCAACAATGTCGATTGTGCTTATATTTGAACTTAACAATAGCAAATTTTCTAACATAAAGACCTCTTAAAAACTATTATAGCATAATAAAAAACATTGAAATAGTTGCTTATTGATAATTAATGTTGAGTAATTGAAAAAACCTTGGTTTGCCGTTTGACAATTACTAAAATTTGTATATAATTAATTTGTTATATAAGATATCTGCGAATAAGTATGTTAGGCTAACTGTTTATTAACAATTTACAGTAACCTTTAGCAGTAAAGGCGAATTTATAAACTCTTCCCAACAGGACTTATTTTTATCTCATGTTAACAAAGAAAAACTTTAGGAGGCTTAAATGTCAAGATACACAGGATCGACATTCAAAAAGGCTCGTAGATATGGTTTCTCTATTTTAGAAAATGGGAAAGAATTTAGTAAAGGTAAAAAACGTACAACAGCGCCAGGACAACACGGATCTAAAAGGGTTAAATTGTCTGGTTATGGACTACAAATGCAAGAAAAACAAAAGGTTAAATTCATGTATGGATTGACTGAACGTCAATTCAGAAATACTTATGCAAGAGCAAAAGGTATGCAAGGAATTACTGGTACAAACTTCTTACAACAATTAGAATCTCGTTTAGATAACATCGTTTATCGTATGGGATTAGCAATGACTAGACAAGGTGCTAGACAACTTGTTAACCATGGTCATATTTTAGTTAATGATAAAAAAGTTGATATTCCATCATACAATGTAAAAATTGGAGATAAAATCAAAGTTAAAGAAAATATGGCTAAAAACTCAAAAATTGTTGAAGCATTAACCAATAACCAAGCAACAGTAAGTTTTGTGAAATTTGATAAAACAAAACTTGTTGGTGAATATGTTCGTTTCCCAGAACGTTCTGAATTAAATCAAGAAATCAACGAAGCACTTATAGTTGAATGATACAACCGTTTAATCAAATAAGATTATAAAAAAATGACTCAGATGAGTCATTTTTTTATTTGTAATTTAGACTATCCTATTTGTTTAAAGATGTCTTGAATAATGCTTGTTGTTAAAACAAATGAAGAAGATTCTGAGATTACCCTAGCAGTTGAAATTGTAAGGAATGTCAAGTTGTCAAAGTTACTTTTATCTTCTGAAACTTTTAATTCAATTTTACTATTTGCTATTGCTAAAAACTTTTCGTTGGCTAATAGGAGTTTTTTAGTAGCTTTAATAATATCATTTAAATTGTTTGACTCCAAAATATCGATTAGACACTCTTCAAAAAAACGAAATTGTTCAGGTTTTTCATTTTTATCCACAAACTTGTCAAAAGTTCTAATTAGGCTTGATATATTATTTTTTAGCAATGAGATAGCAAAACTATTATTTACTGTTGAAATATCTAAATTTTCAACCTCTGAATTACTTCCTAAGTATTTAATTTTAGAAATACAAGAGACTGCAGAATCAAGATTTTTTTTAACAACTCTTGAGAAAACCAAAGTTTTCATAAAATCTTTCATATCCTGTTCAGATTTGATATCAACTTTATTAGCAAGTGACTCGATTTTTTCAACACTATCTGAGATAAGAATTATTATATCTTCTAGATTTTCCTTTAAATGTTTTTCATCAATTTCTTTAAGAAGATTAGCTAGTTCACGATTTATTTTCTGATCCATTGGGAATATTTCCCTTAATTCCTCACAATAATATTCAACTAAAGATTTTAGGTTATTTTTCCCTATTTCGCTTAATAGCATTTTTAGACCCCCGTTTTTTACTTAATTATAATAACATAATACTTTCTTTTTCCTCTTTTGATTAAGTAGAAAATTTTATCAATTGCTTTTATATTTTCGATAAAAATACCTTCGTCTTGTATTATTTGTTCATTAATTGAAATGGCTTTTTGTGAAATAAACTCACGTAATTCTCTTTTAGAAGTACCTACACCAACCTTAATTAAGGCTTCAAGAATATCGGTTTTCTTACTTATTTCACAACTAGGTAAACTTGAAATTGCAGTTTTTAAAACATCAGCTTTTAAACTTAAAATATCTCCTGTAAAAAACGCCTTAGTAATTTCTTTGGCTTTTTTTAAACCTTCTTCTTTATGAACAAATTTTGTAACTCATTCAGCTAAGTTAGTTTGCATAACTCTTTTACTAGGTTCACTTTTGTGATCCTTAACGATTTCTTTGATTTTTACTTCATCAAAATCAGTTAAGAATTTTAAAAGCATTTCACAATCATTGTCATCTTGATTGAAGAAAAATTGGTAAAAGTCGTACTCACTAGTTTTTTTAGCATCCAACCAAACAGCCCCTGATTCGGTTTTTCCAAACTTGGTTCCATCTTTTTTGGTCAATAAATTCATTGTAATTCCTGCAGCCTGAGCTTTTTCTTTACCCAATCGAGAAGTAATGTAGTCAATACCACTTGTGATATTACCTCATTGGTCACTTCCCCCAATTTCTAAATAACAATCATTATTTGTGTATAAATGAAAAAAATCATAAGCTTGTAACATTGTGTAAGAAAACTCTGTTACACTTAATCCAGTTTCAACTCTACTAGAAACACTCTCTTTTGCTAATAGATAACTTAGGTTAAATGATTTACCAACATCTCTTAAAAATTCAATTAAGCTCATTGATTTTAGTCATTTAGCATTATCTTGAAAATCAACATTTGGTATTAAAGATTTTAATTGATCATTAATTCCTTTAACATTTTTTTCTAACTGTTCAACTGTTAAAAAAGCTCTTTCATCTTTTTTAAAACTTGGGTCACCGATCATTCCAGTAGCTCCCCCGATTACAGCGATTGGTTTAAACCCGGCTTTTTGGAATCTTAGTAAATTAATAATTTGAATTAAGTGCCCTACATGCAAAGAGTCTGCTGTTGGATCAAATCCACAGTAAACTCCTTTTCCATTTTTTTGGGCAAATTTTATTTTGTCTTCGTTTGTGAACTGCTTTAACAATCCTCTTCATTCTAACTCTTTTAAAATATCCATTTTATACTTCCTTTTTAACTACTCTGTTACTGTCTTCTTGGTTTTAATTTTACGAATTGAAGTCTTGTTTTCTGAATTATTTAACTTAGACTCAATTTGTTGATCGCTTTCTTGGTGCGAAGTTTTTGAAGCTTCCACAATAGGTTTATTTGATTTTTCATAAATATCAGTTGCCCCATCAATGGCGCTTACAGTCATTCCAGCAACATCTTTTGTAATCGCAATCATATTTGGAGACATTGCAACAGACTTACCTATTTTAATGGCACCGATTCCAATTTTTTCTAAAGCTTTATAAGCAATTTCTTTAGTTTTAGCTAAATCCAATTCCTCACTTGCTAATCTTAATGAATCAAGTTGCATTTCAATATTAGCCACAACTTCATCTGATTCTTGTCCTTGAGATTTTTCTCAAACTTCTTCTAAAGTAATTATTAATTTTTTTATTTGTGGACGATATTTTTTAAGGCTCTTGATAAAGTCAGCTCTTAGTTCTACGCCTTTTTTTGGAGCCAACATCATACCAATTGTCATTCAACCGGCAATTTTAACTAATTTAAACACTTAAAAATAACCTCCCTATTAATCTTCTGAATTAGCAAATTCACGTAATTTATCAACTAATTTGTACGCAACATCACGGTTTTTTGTAGCAACCTTTACTCATGACTTTACATTTCTTTTGGCAAAAGCATCAAAAATATCAATATAATTTGAAGCTTTGGCGATTGTTTCAACTGAAGCATTTAGCATTTCTGATTTATATGCTAAATCTTCAAAGAAATAGTCAACTTTTTTAGCAGCAACGCCGATTTTTCTTAGTGTTGCCATTGAGTAAAGAACCAGGATAATTGTAAGTACAAGTAAAACTAAAATCAAAACAATTTGAGTTGTTTGAACTGAAGTGTTTGCGAATAATAAAGTATTTTTCATATCTAATCTGCCCTCTTACTAATACAATTATACATTATAAAAAAGATTATGATTTTTTTTCTTAAAAATCATAATCTCTTTGGGCCTATTTATTAAAGTAATCTTTTCATTTTTTTGTGTCAGGTTTGCTTATAACTTCTTTAAATTCCATTGTTTGTTCCTTATTGTCTAACTCTCTGGCCTTAGCCATAACCATAGTATTATTTCAACCTTTTTGATTTGCCTTGGCAATTGGGGCTTCCATAGTTAAAGTTAAATTGGCCTTTTCATTCATTTTCATCATTCTTTCAAAAATCGGGTTTCGATCACGCATATATTGCATGTTACCATGATTTTGAAGTTGTTTGTGATAGTTTGACTGTCAGGCATCTTTTGGTGCAACCGAACGCTCAAAACCACCTTTTGAAACTTGGCTATTAATAACTTTTAGTTTATTAGCTCTTCCTGATGAGGCGATACTTGCGTTTTCATAAATTTGTTTTCGACGATCTTTTAAACTAAGATTTTGAAAATCAGATTTAATTTTTGGCATTTCCTTATTGATTTTTCTCATCGCTTTAACAAAGTTACTTTTAGTTTCAATTGTTTTAGCAATTAAGTCTGCATCTTGAATGTCGTTTTTTTCTAAGAAATCAAAGTGCATTTCCATTTCAGTGGTTTTTTCGATTAGCTGGTCAATTTTTTTCTCCAATTTTGAAAAATCTTTAGAGATTGCCTTGAAGTTTTTTTCTTCTTGATTTTCGGGTAATTTTTTAATTGATTCCAAACTTTCTAAAAAAACTTTTTCTCTTGGCAGAATTAAGGTTGGATCTAAGAAAGGATCGTTACCTCTGCTATTCTCCTCAACAATTTTCTTTCTAGTGCGAGGAATAATTAAGTTAGATTTTGGGTCTAACTTCGGATTTAAAGGACTTTGATTATTATTAGAACTATTACTTGCCTTTTTGTTTAATAGTTCTAAGGACTTTTTTAGAGACTTTTTCTCTTCTTCATTTTTTTGTAAGTGATTTTGGGTCTCTTTGATTAATTCTTCAGAATGAGCTTTTTTACCATATTTTTTCTGGAAATTCTTAATTTTTTCACTTAACTCTTCAAGCTCTTTTTGCTTTTCGTTTAAAAGTTTCTCTTTTTCTGTCAGTAACTTCAATTTACTTTCGATGTTATCTTGAATCATAATTAATTCGTTTGTTCTTTCAGCATCAAATTCACTACTTGATAAATTAGCGGTTTGGTTTTTATGGAAACGATCAATTTTTTGTGAATTTTTTTCAGCAACGCGGAAATTAAATGAGCGTGTATTTGATAAAGTTGAATCCATATTATTTTCGCGTTTTTTAGCTTGTTCAGCTTCCAATCTTCTAGCTCTCTGTAAATCAGTTTCATATCCCTTTGGGTTATTTTTTTCGATAAAATCTCTTGCGCGATTTGAATAACTGTTAATATCTGATTTGGTTAAATCAGTATACAAATCCTCTGAGTGAACTCCCGATTTTCGAGCCTCTTCAATACGACGTAATTTTGAAATTATGGGGTTATTTTCCTCTAATTCATTTAATAAATTACCACTATTTTTTTGAGCGTTTGCAATAACTTCTCCTAGTTTTCCTGAAAGAGCCGGTTTTTTGGCACGCAATTTCTCTAAGTGTTCTTTAACAAATTGTTCCTCATCAGCTGAACTTCTTGCTGGCTGATTTTGATTAAACTCAGATTGAGCCCCACCGTCTTTATCAGCAAAAACAGGATCTAAATTTAAAACAGGATCATCATCAAATGCTCAATGATTGGGCTGACGTTCTTTAACCTCGATATTCTCATTTTCTAATTCCTTTTTCTTAGCTTTTTTATTAAATAATCCCATAAATATACCTCTACTATTATTTTACTATTTTTTGATACTAAATGAGAGATTTTAGTTAATTCTTACTAAGCGAGTAGATTCCTTGAACTCTCTTCCAAACTTAGCTTGAGGTTGGCCATTTAATAACACACTATCCCCTGTAAAGCTTGCTACCGGTTTTGTAATTGCTTCACCAACCCCATAAATATCTACTGGAGCATTTTGACTCTCAAACTCATTAATTTTTTTAGCATCAAATCCTGAAGAAACTATTATTTTGACATGATTAAAACCCGCCTCATCCATTGAAATTCTTAATTTTTTGATTAATTCAATGCTAACACCATTAAGTTCTTGATTTTTCAAAGGTTTGATATTTTGTAAACTTTTATCAGTTAAATTTTTAGCAGTATCAACACGAACAAACTTTAAACGATCTTTAAATTCTTGACAGCATTTTAAAGCATCTGTGATACAGTCGTTATTATAATCAACCAAAGCTACCAATGGTGCTTGTGGATAGGTTTTTTCAAAATCATGAAGCGCAGCAATTAAATCCCCATTATAAGCTTGAATTAGGGCATGGGGCATAGTTCCCGAAGGTTTTTTAACTCTTAGGTCATCAATAAACTCAATGGCAGCCAAAGAGACAAAATTACGCATTCCTCCGTGATAAGATGCTAGTCCATCAAATGCTTGATTAAAATAAATATCTGCACGATCATTCATGTTTAAAACCATTTTACCCCCAGCCGCTTGAATTATTCTCGCTGAGTTGGTGGCAACACTCGTCATTCTCGATAAAACTCCATCAATCATTCCTTCTAGGAAACCAAAATCTTGATATTTACCTGTTATTCTTAAAACTGGTTCTAAAGGATTAACAATACTTCCTTCTGGGAGAGCCAAAATTTCTAATTCTTCAAAATTTTTGCACGCAAACTTAATCAGTTCAATGACTACATCCATTCCTGAAAGTACAGCATTTTCAGTTCTTTGAAAAAATTGCATTGTTATTTTAGAATCGGGACGATTCTTTTCAATAATAGTTTTAGTTTTTATGAAGTAGTCTGCTAAATACTCATTATTCAATATTTTCTCATTAAAGTAATACTTATTTGTTTTCAAATTCTTCTTCCCTCACTCTCAAAAAATCTTGTCCAATAAACTTCTCTCATTTGTTGTCCAATAAGATAATCCCAGATTCTCCAAAGTTATGATTTTTTAGTTCTAATTCCTTAGCTGAACAAAGCATCCCAAAAGATTCAATTCCTTTTAATTTTGACGCTTTGATTTTCATACCATTTGGCATTCAAGTTCCAATTGATGCTAAAACTGCTAAACTGTTAGAAATAACGTTTTTAGCTCCACAAACTATTTGTAATGTTTCTTGGCCGTTATTTACCTGACACAAGTTTAAATGGGTTTCGCTAATTGGTTCTGCCTTTTCAATCTTAACAATTGTTAGTTGTGGGGTGTGGACGATTTTTTCTTGTTTTAATTTTGCCAAAATTTGATTAACAAAATCTATCACTTCCCTATTATGACTTACCATCCCAGGTGCGATCTTCAATTTTTTTCCCACATTAAAGATATTTAATCCAACAAGATTTTTGTCTTTATATAACAAAGTGTACTCCTTGTTTTCAACTATTTCTGATTTATTTTTATCAATATCATTTAAAATTACGAATAATGAGTCAAATTGATCATTATAATATATTCCTGCCTTAAAATTCATACTAATCTCCAAACTATTTAAATATTTCTATTGAATATTATTATATCAATTATATAATATTATAGTCTCAAAAAGATGGAGGAAATAAAATGAAAATTGCAATATTAACAGACTCATCATTTGATGGTAAGTTGAGCGAAGTAAAAGACTTGTTCAAAGTACCACTAATGATCACTAGAGATAGTGGTGAGCAAATAAAAGATGACGAAAAATTAAGTTATGAAGATTTCTACAAGATGTTAGAAGTTGAGAAATTAAAAACTTCTCAAACAATACCAGAAGAAATGTTAAAAAGTTGAGATAACTTATTGAAGGACTATGATCAAGTAATAGTTGCTTTGTTGTCAAAAGGTTTATCTGGACAATTTAATACTGCAACTATGTTAGCCAACGATGAGCCTTATAAAGGTAAAATCGTTGTTGTTGATACCAACGGTGTTAGTGTTGTCCTTGATCGAATAATAGACAAAATTAGAATGTTTATTGACCAAGGAAAAGATGCATTCGAAATCAAAGAAATTATTGAAAATGAAGTTAATAAAAATTTTAGAGGTTTTATAATTCCTAAAAACTTGGAAGTTTTAAAGCGTGGAGGTAGAATCAAACCTGCTGCTGCTGCTCTTGCCAAATTATTAAAAATAACACCAATTCTGAGATACGATGGTGAAATTGATAAGTTTAACACAACAAGAACTTTCAAAAAAGCAATAAAAGAATCAATTGAACAAATTAAAAAAGAGTGTCCAAATGCTGATACAATAGATATAAGTTATTCTAAATCAGATGAGCTTCTAATACAACAAGTAAGAGGTTTGGTTGAAGAATCAGGGATGAAAATAGGTAAGTTCAATCAATTATCAAATGTAATAGCAACACACACAGGTACAGAAACATTCGCACTGATGTGTTGGCTGAGTTAAAAGGAGTAAAGAAGAATGAAAATAGGTGTTTTATTAGATAGTTCTAGTGGGGCTACGAACGAAGAACTAAAAGGAACTCACGTGGAAGTTATCCCTTTGCACATTATTTTAGAAGATGAAAGTGATTTAAGCGATACCAGAGAAAATATTGAAAAATACGATGTTTACAAACGCGTTAACGAAAAGGAAAATGTAAAAACAAGTCAAGCTTCACCAGGTGAACTTGAAGTTAAATACAACGAAATGTTGGAAAAATACGACCACGTAATTCATATAACAATTACTAAAAACATATCAAGTATGCAAGACACTGCAATTATGGTTTCAAACCAAGAAGAGTTTAAAGGTAAAATTACAGTTCCCGAACATAACCTAGCAGCAACAGCTATCAGGGATTGTGCGCTTTATTTAAATAAACTAATTAAAGAAGGTGAGACTGATATTGCTAAGTTAACTAAGAAAATTGCAGAATTCGAAGCAGGTTTCATAGCTATTATTGTACCTGGTGATTTATCTAAATTAGCTAAAGGTGGAAGAGCTGTTAAAATATTTGCATCAATATTGAATGCATTTAAAACAAAAGCCGTTATTCACTGAGCAGCTAAACCTAAGAAAATTGCTATGGCTAGAAAAATTAGTATTATCATTGAAAAAGTTTCGATGATGTTGGAAAAAACTTATGGTAAAAATGGCTACAACTTAAAGCTATTAACTACTTGAGATATTCCTAAAAAACTTTTAGAGACAACTCGTACTGATTTGGAAGCTGAAGGAATTAAGTTTGAAGAAGCTTATTTACCATCAATTTATGCTGTACATGCCGGAATTGAAACTTTGGGCTTTGTCGCATATAGCAAAGAATTTGATTACTAATAAAATTAAAAATAATGCTAAAAAAAACACCTCTAGGGGTGTTTTTTTTAGCATTATAGGCTCGTTTAAGCATTTTTAGAATCCTGCTGTGGTTTTTATTTTAAACCACTTAAAAAGTGGTATTTTTGTCTAAAATGGCAGGGGTGACAGGACTTGAACCCGCGACACTCGGATTTGGAGTCCGATGTTCTACCAACTGAACTACACCCCTATAAAAAAAGACCACAAATAGTGGTCGATGTTTTTAAAATGGCAGGGGTGACAGGACTTGAACCCGCGACACTCGGATTTGAAGTCCGATGTTCTACCAACTGAACTACACCCCTATTTTTCAACAAAATAATTATACTTCATTTTTGCAAAAAATTCACTAAAAAATAAAAAAGTAAATCAATGATTTACTTTTTTTAAACCTTTTATGTTAAAAATTACTTTTAAAAACTTTCAACAATTTTGTTTTCATGAGTCATATCAACTTGTTGTTTACCTTCGTTTTTACAAGTATCACAAACTCCATGAGCTTCAATTTTCAAGTGATTGCTAGTTAGGTTGTTGGCTCTACATATTTTGTTTATCTCTTCTAAAATACCAATTTGATCTTCAGATTCAGGAACATGTAATACCTTCGCACATAAGTCACATTTTAAGTGAATTGAACTATCACCTAAAACTTCATAAATAATATGTTTACCATTAAAAGTATTAGCAAAAATTAAGTGTTCATTTAATAGCATGTCTAGTGTGTTGTAAACTGACATAACATTTACTGAACCAAATTCTTTTTCTACTTCTTTTATAATTGCACTCGCTGAAACATGTTGCTTTCTTGTGATTACCTTAATTATTGATAATCTAGCTCCTGTTAGTCTTACACCTTTTCTTTTTAAGGATTGAACCATTTTCTCGTACGTTAAAGTCATCTTTATCCACCTTTATTTTTTTAATTCTGATATTATTTTATCGAGCTGCCCAATTGTTTGAATACCCGGCAAGTCTTCATCTGGAATTGTAAATCCCAGATTTTCTTCTAATTCAACTACTAAATCCATCAAATCTAAAGAGTCAAGGCCTAGATTTTTGAATAAAGTATCTTTGGTTATTTCACCTTTTGCACCTTTTTGTTTAAGTGCCTTTTTTATTTCTTCAAAATATTTCATTTAACAAACACCTCTCTCTATTTGAAGTTTTTAACCTTATAAAATCAATGATACGTAAAATTATTATTATACCCATAAATTACTTCGATTTCTCTTGGTCTAACTTTATCGTCAAACTTAAATCTCAATTCTGAATTTATCGGTAGTGGTATTAAGTATAATCACTTCTTAATAAAACTATACTTAAAATATTCTAAGTTAAAGTAATAATAATAAGAATTTAGCCTCTTATCTATATTAACAAAGTTCAAAACTTCATTAACATTAAATTTAAGGCTTTCTGGTGGTAAACCAAATAGCTGTTTTTCGTCTATCTTGGAGCTACCAAATCCGTTTTCTTTCAAATCCAATTCTTTGGAAAACTCTGACTTGAAATCAATCTTGTCATAGGTTTGTTGTTTGATGATTCCATAAATAAGCGATGAGAGAGAACCCAAAAATAGTGAAAAAAATAGTAAAATAAAAATTTTACTTTTATTTCGCCTAGACATTTTTTTCTGCCTGGCTTTCCAATTCCTGAAACTCAGCTAAATTAAAATCATTGATATTTACAAAACGGCTGATTATGTCGGGAGTAAACAAAAAACAAATTTGATATTGTTCTATTGAGTCTCCATTAATAATATTATCATATTTATTTAGAAAAAACATATTATAATTGGAAATCCGCTCATTAAATAGGGGGATTTCAAAATTTATTTTAACTCCGGATATAATAACACCTACATCTAGAATTTCTTGATCATTAAAATTAGGATTTTTAATCAAGCCGTTCACTCCTTCTTGATAGAAGGCTGGACGCACAACCCCCAAAAAGGGGTCAAAAACGGTCTTATTGGCGATGCTAACATTAAATTCGACAGGTTCATCTTCAAATCCCTGTACATGGGAATTATCAGATTCAATTTTGGATAATAAATCCACGGAATAAAAAGGTTTTATTTTAGTACCTGTCAATGATCTCAGATTAAAGTTAACTTCTGGGTTTTGATTAACAATTAAGCCTGCTTGAATGGAGTTAAAAAAATTACTGCTTAAACCAAAATTTTCGAGTTCTTTTGGGTCAATTTCTAGCTGGATTTGAGTTATTACAGTAAAAAGCTTTTCTCTTACCATTGCATCTTTTTTATTCTCATCTGGAAAACGCACCATTACCCTTCTGCTGAAAATCTCGCGATAATACCCAATTTCATCAATATCAGGATTGTATTGCATATAGGCATAAGCCAGAGAATAATCAACAAATTGGTGATAGTTTAATTTCTCAGAAAATTCCCCACCGCGTCTGGCAAAAGTATCAATGGTAATTAAACCTTGGTTAATAATTTTGCCCGGATTTAACGAATCAATTTTTTTGAAACTCAATTCATATTGGATAGTATTACTACCATTTAAATTCATATCCTCCACTGGAATTTCAATTTTTTGAAAACCCTTATAATCATTGTAATTATCCAAGGTTCATTTTAAATTGCCGAATTTAAAAATGTCCTTTTTTTGATTTTCGATTTTTTTGGTGATATCACCGTGTTTAGTAAATAATTTTAACTCGACATTTTTTAGGTCAGCCCCAACATCTCTAAAATTTTTTATGTTTCTTCTGAGTTTTACACCACTTCTACCTGCTGTAGAAAAATTAGGTCTCAAATAGATCTCAAAATGAGCGTTTTTCTCACTTCCAATTACTTGATTAATGAATACTGCATCTAAACCAATTTCAATTTTATCAAGTCCAGTACTTGTGATTGCTTGGACTCTAAGTTTTTGATTTTCAACATAACTTAGGCTGTCTTGACTTGATAATGATTCATCGTTTTTTTGTTCTGTTACTTGCATAAATACCTCCTTAATAATATCGTATAAAGAGCTTATGAAGACAAAAAAACCTAGTCTCATTAACTAGGTGTAAGTATCTTTAATGGGGCGTATAAAGGGAATTGAACCCTCGAATGCTGGAACCACAACCCAGTGCGTTAACCACTTCGCCATATACGCCATTTTTGTTGAAATACAACAAAAATATTATACAAAAAATAATAATTGATTACAAATAAATTTGAAAAATTATTCAAAAAATTTCATAAATCGCTTTTTATCACTTGACACAATATTGGTAAAAATGTTCTGAAATACAAATAAAAGTGAAAATAAGGAACTAGACTTATTAAACCATAATGGATGATCTTTATCTTTGATGTTTATGACACATTCATAATTATCACGATAATTAACAGCCGAATTTATAGAAATGAAAATCACTTTTCCACCTTGATTTTTAACCTTATTAGCATTATCAATTATAAATTCATTAGTTCCATAACAAACAAAGAAGAAGACGAATTTCTCATCACTGTGTCTAACAAAATACTCTAATTGTTGTTGATTATCGATAAAAACTGGGGGAATACCTATTGAAGTCATTTTTTGACTAAACTCTTTGGACATATTTTGAGTATCATCCAAACTTACTAGGACAACAGTTTTGGTGTCAAAGACTAATTGGGAAATATTTGAATAGTAATCCTTGCCTATTAAATTATCGTTTTGCTCTAAAACTTCGTTGATTTCTCTTAAGAGTTTTTTTGAAAAATTATCATCATTGTTAAAAATTACTTTACGATTTTGTTCTTTTTCAGATAAATAAATTTCACAAACAACTCTTAAACCACCAAAACCATCTAGATTAAGTTCTTTACAAAAACGCGTCACCGAAGATGGTGAGGTTAGTGATAACTCAGCTAATTTGTTAAGTGAAAAGGAAGAAATTTGGTTCAAATTTTGCATGACAGTCAGGGCGATATAGTTCTTCTTGTCATTTTTGTTTTGCGATATTTCTTTTATTTTTGAAATAATATTATAAACGTTCATTTTTCCTCCTTTTTAAATTAGCCAACCATCAACAGTTCTGGTTTTTCTAATATTTCTTTTAGTGTTGATAGGAATCTTCCTGATTCACTCGCATCAATAATTCTTTGATCGACTGTTAAACTTATACTCATAATAGCTTTGATTGCTAGTTTTTCTTTTTCAACAACAATTGGTTTTTTAACCACTTTACCGACTCCAATTACAGCAGCATTTGGATAAAAAATTGTTGGTGTAGCGTGAATTGCCCCAACGTTTCCAAAGTTAGCTAACGTAATGGTGCTGCCCGTGGTTTCGTAGTTGAATAGTTCTCCCCTTCTCAAACGATTAGTCATTTCTCTAATATCAATGGCCACTTGTTTGACAGTTAGTTTCTCCACAAATTTTAATACTGGAACAACCAAACCTTCACTAGTTTCAGTTGCTAATCCAATGTTATGATGGTTTTTAACAATCTGCTGGTTTGTTGTTGGGTCATAGGTTGAGTTGATTTTTGGGTATTGCTCTAATGCTAAAGAAACTGCCTTAGTAATAAAAGCAATTGTTGAAAAGGCTAGACCTGTTGGATCATTTTTCTTTAAAACATGTTTTAGTTTTAGAATTGCTGTCATATCAATTTCTGTTGAAATTGATAATGGAGGAATATAATTTTGACTTAAAAGCATCGACTTAACTGCTGGATAGCGAGTTAGTGAAATATCTTCGCGTTTCTCATTTAGTTCATCTGAATTATTAAATTCTTGATATTGCATGTTTTGTTTTGGACTTAAATTAATGAAACTTGTTTGATTGTTTCTAAATAAATCTTGCTCGTAATTAACATCTTGAAGATCTTGATTTTGGTACATTTTTTGTTTGGTCAACGGGTTAGTAAATTCTTTAAACTCTGGTTCTGGTTTTAAGTTCTGATCGAAATATTCTGACCCTGGTTTTGAAACTGGTTTAACTGCATCAAAAGTATCATAAAATTCTTTCATATTACTTTTAATTGCTTGTTTTATCTCTTTATCAAAATCTAAATCTGGGGTGTTTTTGTTAGTTCCAAAAGTTTGCATCATATTTTGCATCATAATGTATTGCATCATTTTATTAAAGAATTCATCATTGTTTTTTTCTGGAATTTTGTTTGAACTATTACGCATAGATTCAATCACATTTTCAAGTTTGTCCACGGATTTTAGTTGATTTTTTAGATTATCAATTTCTTTTTCTAAGTAATCACTAGTTTTATTGTTTAAGTTTAACTGCTCTTCTAATTTTGCGTTTTCATCTTTTAATCGTTGTAACTCGTAATTAGCTTTTTCTTGTTGGAATTTCTCTTCTTGTTTTTGCAATTCTTGAGCTTTTAACATAGATTTTTGAGCTTTAGCAATAGCATCTTCAATTACTTTTTGAGTTTCTTTTTCTTGTTTTTCTTTTTCCAAAAGTTTTTGAGCTTCTTTTTCTTTTCTAAAGACTTCAGGATCTGTTTCTAGTAATTTTTCAATATCTTCCAATTCTTTATCTACGTGTTTTGATAAATTTTCATTTTCCATTCAGTGTTCAAAATCTTTTTGACCATCCTTGGTATCAGTATAATTTCTCAATACTTTTTTACCAGTTTTTGAATCAAAAGTTTCAACTTTTTTCAAAAATCTTTCAGGAACATCATCAATCATTATCGGTAATGAATTGATTAATTCTAGGTTGTCTGCGTCAAATTCCGAATGTTTATTTTGTAAATCAGGACTTTTATCATCCATAATTGCTTTCATTCTATTTTTAATATCGTCTTTTTGAGTTCTAGAAGAAATAATTGATTCACGTCTTTGATCATCATACAAACTAGCCATTTTTTTAAAATTATATGAGCCATCATCTCCGGCATTCTTTTTCTCTTCTAGCAATTGAGATGGTGATTTTTTGGGTAGTTGAACTTGTCCGTGTGAGTCTAAATCATGAGAATCGATTAAAAGGTCATCTTCTAAATCTTCATTTTTAACTAAAGGTTTCTTTGTTGTTCACATATTATCTCCTTCTAAATCTTCTACAACCTTAGGTTTTTCTACTTGCCTTGTACGAACTACTTTTTGAGCAACAAAATTTGGCTCTCCAAGCGCATCAGGATCCCCCCCTGAGGCATTTAAACGTTTCATACGGTCGTTAATAATGTTTCTCATTATCATTGGTCGACCATTTGAATCCAATCTATCCATGGCACTAGTTATTTTTTCTTCCTCTGGAATTTCCTTAAAGTCATTATCCTTTAATAATTTGTTTTTTCTAGCTTCTATTATTTTTCTAAATTTTGATGCCCCAGTTGAATTGTCAATTTTGAACATTTCTGCATCCTTAAAAACTTCGTCATTTTTAACCTTACCTAAATTTGCTTCTTCTTCAGGGTTTGCTTTTTTGGGAGCCGGAGAATTTTTTATTGATTCTGCAATATTTTTACGCATTTGTGCAAATTTATCAAGTGAAGTATCATTTTCCAATTTTGATAACTTTTCTTGAGAATCCATTATATCATCACGAGTAGATGAAAACGGAGTTACTGCCATGAAGTTTTTATCGTATAAAACGGCACCAGAAAAATCGTCGCGATAATCTTCTGCATCCTGAAATTTAGAAATTTCACTTTGAGGAATATTCATCGGTATTTCGATATCAAATTTTTCTTCCTCAAATTCTGTGCCTTGAGTTTCTTCTTCTTCTTCTTTTTTGGCTGATTTCTTATTTTTTTTATCATCAATTTCTTGATCTTCATCAATATAAATATTAGCAATTATACTACCATTTTTAACATTTGAACCAAGTTTTATAGTTTTAACGACAACTCCACTATAATTAGATTTTATTATAGCTTCACCCTTGTTTGTTTCAACGAGCGCAAAGTCTTCACCTATTTTCACTTTGTTGTCATTAAAAAGTCATTGCTTTAAAACGCCTTTAGAAGGCAAATTACGTGCCCTTAAATGAACCATAGTATGCCCCCTCATTAAATTCCTTTTAATTATACCATATTTTAAGCTTTCTAAGGTAGTTAAAATCGCACTGACACCGATTGCGCGGTTAAAAATAAATATAAAAATATTCAAAAAGAACCCTGACGGGTTCTTTTTGAATATTGTTATGAAACAAATTACATTGTTGATTAACCGCAGTTATCAAAAGCGGTTAAAATCGAGTTAAAAGTTTTGCATAAAGAAGAAACATTGCTTTTTACCATTTAGATAATTAATGGAACTCGTAGTTGTAAGTTAGACTTATCTATCATACAACTACACTTATTGTATGATATTTGTATAAAAAGTCAATATAATTTTAAAAAATATTTTAATAAATGCGAAAATAAAAAAATCCTAAACAAGTAGCAATAAAGCACTTATTTAGGAAATTAATGTTATTAAGCCGACATCTCTGCAGAA
This sequence comes from Spiroplasma endosymbiont of Panorpa germanica, assembly GCF_964019765.1. NCBI lineage: Bacteria > Bacillati > Mycoplasmatota > Mollicutes > Entomoplasmatales > Spiroplasmataceae > Spiroplasma > Spiroplasma endosymbiont of Panorpa germanica. The sequence continues at coordinate 770,177 of NZ_OZ026461.1, forward strand.
TTTTTAGCAGAATTTTTATTATTTTTCTTACCTGATTTTAGGCTTTCCTCAATTAGTTTCTCAAATTCAGCAAACATTTCTGTTGGTGGTTCGGGTTCTAATATTGGTGCTGGTTCGGGAGCTGGAGCTTGAACAATTACTGGTTCGGGAGCTGGAGCTTGAACAATTACTGGTTCGGGAGCTGGAGCTTGAACAATTACTGGAGCTGGTTGTACGTAAACTGGAGCTGGTTGTACAACAACTGGTTCGGGAGCTGGAGCTGGTTGTACGTAAACATTTTCGTGATTACATCCACCTTGATTTTTGTTAAATAAGTCTTCAACACTTTTTGGCAAACTAGTATCCATGATTATTTTGTCCAAGTTGTAAAAGTAATCATTATTCATTGAATTTCCTAACATTGGTGAAGAAATTGGTCCTACAAAAGTATTTTCTGGATATGTGAAAACACCCATATTATATGTGTAAAATCAACGTCCATTAGCAAAGAAAAATTGATTATTTTGATTGGATCCCATTGGTGAGTTCATGTAATTAAAATTTTGTCCGTTCATAATTTAACCTCTTTCTTAATGTATATTAATTATACCATATTTTTGCTCCATTTGGAATGGTAATCAGCTGATTTCTACTTTTTAGTAATTACTAAGTATTCTGGGTTTGCCTCAATTAGGTTATTATTCTTATTGTAAAAAATATTCACCTTAACTGCTCTTGATTTTGTTGGATTCACCATTGGTGAATTTCTTTTTAGTTCCTTGTTTTTAACATTATCCAAAGAACTACGAAAGAAATTAATTCATCCCGGAATTAGTGCAAAGACAGTTTCTAAGGGACCTATAAATTGTCCATCATCTCAAGTAACAACATCACTTCCGTTTGTTGCATACAAATTATCATTTGCTAAGAAAATAAAGTAACCCTCTTTAGGAATTACTCTTTTGATACTTTTGAATTGTATTATATTGTTCATATTTTAACCACCTTAAATCTAGAAGTTCTCAATAATCTCTTCCATATTAATTGATATTTTTTCAAAGACATCTAAAGGCAAGTTGTTTCTAACTAAGTATAAGAATAAGTAGTTAACTTCAAATTGCTTGTTAAATACAACGATAAGTCCGTTTTGTGTCGCCTCATCTTCAATACAAGAAATGTTTTTAGATCTTAAGAACTCGGCAATTTTTTCTGGGTCTCCAGCAACAACAACTCTGTATTTTAAATCAAGGTCAACAGCTTTAGATTCACCTGAATATAGTAATTTTCCTTCCTCAACAACAGTTAAAGAATCAAATAATCCATAAAATTCATCGATGTTGTGGGTTGTTAAAATAATTGTTTTACCCTCTTCTTTAAGACGTTCGAAAATTGCGTAAATTTTCTTTCTTCAAATAGAATCAAGGTTGGCTCCAGGCTCATCTAAAACGATGACATCTGGATTTTTTAGTAAGGCAATAATTAAACTAACCCTGTTTTTCATTCCGAAAGAAAAGGCACGAATTGATTTAGTTCTATGTTCTCATAATTCAAATAACTTAACTAAGTATCTGATGCGGTCCATTCGGTATTTCTTTGATGTAATTCCTGAAATTCGCGCAATTGTAATTAAGTATTTTCATAATGAATCTTCAACTAATGCGAAATCTGTTGGTTGGTAATAACCTAGGTTTGCATTTTGCTTTCAATTACTTCTACGTTGTCTTCCTTCAAAAGTAACTTGACCACTATATCTATAAATTGATCCAATAATTGTATTAAGAATAACACTCTTACCTGAACCTGATGATCCAAGAACGGCGTGAAATTCCCCTCTTTTAATATTAAAATTAATTGGTCCAATTTTAAATTTCTTAAAAGTTTTAACAAAACCGTTAAAAGTAATTATATTGTCGCTCATAGTACCCTTCCTCTCTAATTGATGTCCATGCGTTTAAATACTATTGCTGATACTAATAATAAGAAGAAACATGCTATTGAATCTCCAACTACAAACATTCAACTATCTGATTTGTAATCTTTTCATTTATCAAACTGAACAAATAAAGCGTTTTCATTATTTCCTGAAGGTTTTGCCTTAATTATTGGTTCATCATATGACAAGAATAAGTTCTTTTGATCTTCAAATGAAATACTTGAATTTGATTCTGGGTTAAATCAGAAATCTGAATATGAGAATCCTCTAGTTGATGTATAGAAATGCAAGAATTTCTCTAGGAAGTTAAAGTTCGAAATTATTTTATAGAAATTAGTTTTACTTTTGTAATTTTTTCATGCTGAGTCATTTTTAATTGTTAGTCCATCAATATAAGTATAATCAGATGTTTGGTTAATGAAGTAGTATTCCAAAATTCTAGCTGCCAAATAAGTTGGTTGGTAAGCTTTTACCATAAAACTAGCCATTGCTGTTGTTGTAGCTGATTCTGTGCTACTTGGACGTAGAGATTGACTACCTTCAACATAAGATCTAACAATACTGTTAAAGTGGTCTTGACTAACTTGTAACTGAGTTCCCCCAGTTCCTTTTTGTACATAACTTGCTTCTTTATTAAAATCTATTAATGAACCAAATTTGCTTGAGTTTGCATAAAACATACGGTATTCACCGATATCTAGTTTTAAACCTTGCGGAATCGGAGTATCTTTTGCATTTGCTTGCGCTGTAAAGAATGCAATTAAATCATCATAGTAGTTAGCAAAATCTGTTAGCACTAAGTATTTTCTTTGGTCTTTTTCATTTCCAGAGTTTTGATATTTAGAAATTAAACCATCGATTTCACTTCTTGACACAAAACTTTTAAAAACGAAGTGGAAAGTTGCTCTTTCTCCTCTTTGAGGGTGAGTTGATGAATCTCAAATGGCATCACCCGGGGGAACACTTTGTAATAAAACGTTGTTTAAATCCGCAGTGTCCTCTGTTGTTTTTAGAAGCCCCAAGTCTCTTCATAGAGCTTGTCTTTCATTTAATGCACAATTATTTTTTCCTGGTTTTTCAATGTCAACAACACAGTCGGCATTTCCTCTTTCTCAATCCATTTGGATATATCTACCACTTACAAAGTAATCGTTTATTCATGATGATAAGTTTGGATATTTAATTCTTCCTGTTCCAACATATTTTTGAAAATTTAAACGGTTTTCAACTTCTTTTGCTTTAAATGAAGTATCTGGTGTATAACCTCATTCTCCAGTGGTATCCGAAAAACTAATTGAAATACCTTCTAAAGATTGACGGTAAAATTGGTAAGGTAGAGAACAAATAAATGTTGCTGCAAGCAAGAATGTAAATAATATTAAAGTAAATGCTTGTGAGAAAATTAAGTTCACGAAAGTACAAAATGCAACCAAACAAAATGCTGCAATAATTGAATAAATAAATAGTGTTAATCAGAATCTTATAAATACAAGGTTAATTTTTAAGTGCGCTGGCATAAATATTGCAAACATTGTAAGTAAATTGATTGATATGATCATTAATATTAAGAATAAACTAGCGAAGAACATTGAGAAGAATAATTTTACTCTCGAAATTGATTGAGCTTGGTAAATTATAATACTCTTATCTTCAAACTGGGTTTTTCAAATTGTTTGAGTAATTTTCATAATTGAAACAAAAATAATGAAACTCATAAATACTACGAAAAAGTAATCAAAGTAGCTTAGAATTTGAGCATTTGTTTTTGCAGTTAAAAATAAAATTGAAAATGCGATTGAAATCGCAACTGAAACAAGTAACAAAACAAACGTTGATTTTTGCTTTAATAATTTAACAAAAATTACGTTTGTAAATGCCGCACCAGTAATTTTTATCTTTGGTTTGGTAAGGTTGGTGTCTTGTTCTACTGCTGTAGGTTTTTCCTTATAAACTTGTGGTTGTGATGCCATCTTACTTCCTCTTTCCAATATAAAAGTAAAAAATGAATTTTTCATTCAAATTTTAATCTTTAATTATTATACACAAATTTCACGAAAAAACAATAAGCAAGCGCTTATTGTTGTCTTTAAATTAATAGTATCACGAATTAATATAAAATAATTTTTTTTTAATTTTTAGTGTATTTTTTTATGTCATTAAGAATCATTTTTTCCTCATCCGTTCTGAAGGCAAAAATATTGATTGAACTTCCCTTTTTGCTAATTTTTTTGAAATCACTGTATGGGGCTATGTTTTTTTCATCGTCAATTTCTAATGGAATTAGTTTAATTTTTTCAATAATTTTAGCTCTAACTACATGAGAGTTTTCACCAATTCCAGCTGTAAAAATAATTCCATCAATTTTTTTAGAATCCAAATTATTTAAGTACTGTACAATTCATTGTGCCACTCTTTGAGTATACATTTCTAAGGCAATTTTAGCCTTTTTATCACCTTTTTCAGCAGCGATTGTAATATCTCTCATATCACTTGAAACTTCGCTTACCCCCAGAAGACCAGATTGTTTATTTAACATTTCAGTTATTTTAGAAGCATCTTGTTTAGTTTCTTTAATCATATACTCAATAATTGAAGGGTCAACACTTCCACTTCTAGTCCCCATCATCAAACCATCTAATGGAGTAAATCCCATAGTGGTATCAAAAGATTTACCATTTTTAACACAACAAACACTAGAGCCATTTCCTAAGTGACAAATCACCAAGTTCAAATCCTGTGGTTTTTTTTGATTTATTTCAGCAAAATATTTACAAATATATTGATAACTTATTCCGTGAAATCCATATTTTCTAACTTGATGTTGTTCATACCAATTATTTGGAACTGGGTATAAATATTGTTCTGCTGCAATAGTTTGGTGAAACGAGGTATCAAATGAAGCTACTTGAAGAACTTTTGGTACTATATTTTCAAACGCTTGAATTGCCACCAATGCTCCAGGATTATGAAGAGGTGCTAATTTTACACTTTTCTTAATGATATCTTTTACCTTTTCGTCAATAATAACACTTTCTTTGATTTCCTCTCCACCGTGAACAACTCTTGACCCGATTGCCTTAATTTCATCATAACTTTTAATAATTTTTAAATCTAAAAGTTGATCTAAAATTATTTTAACAGCCATTTCATGATTTTTCATTTCAATTTCTGCGGTAATAGATTGACCTTGATATTTAATAACAACTTTTCCATCGACACCAATTCTTTCAGCTAATCCTTCGGCAATTGTTGTCTTACCTTCGATATTATCAAAGACCTTAAATTTTAATGAGCTACTGCCCGAATTTATAATTATAAACATGTTATTTAACTCCTTTATTTTTTAACTGCTTGATATAAAGTTATTATCGATGTGTTAAATACGTCAACCAAAGACGCTCCCCTTGATAAATCATTTACAGGAGAATTTAGTCCTAAAATGAAAGGTCCAGCAGCTTGATAACCCCCCATTCTTTGCGCGATCTTATAACCAATATTGCCAGAATTTAAGTCGGGAAAGACAAATATATCTGGCCTTCTTGTCAAAGAAGACTTGGGTGCTTTTTTTGCGCGAACTTCATTGTCAAAAGCAGCATCAAATTGGATCTCACCTGTATAAACAAATTTTTGAGCTGACTGATTTAATATTTCCACAGCTTTGCCAACTTTTTCCACTGACTCTCCTTTTCCTGAACCTAAAGTTGAATAACTAAGTAGCGCTAATTGTGGATTTTTAGTTTCCAAACTGATTGCAAAATCGGCATTCATTTTAGCAATTTCAGATAATTGTTCTGGGTCGGGATTTAAGTTCAATGAACAGTCAGCAAATAAGTAAGATTCATCATATTTTGTCATAATGATTGAAGAACAGGCCAGTTTGAACTCTGGTTTAGTTTTAATAATTTGTAGTGCTGGTTTTAAGGTATCAGCTGTTGAGTATTTTAAACCACAAACCATGCAGTCAACTTTTTGTTGCTTAATTAGCATTGTTGCAAAATAGTTATTTTGTTGAACTAATAAAAAAGCTTCATCATATGATAATTTATTTTTTCTTAATTCCACTAATTCTTGAGCCATTTTCTTTGTGTCATAGGCATCAATACAAATCACCTCAACTTTGGGGTCTAAATTTTTAGGAACTTCTGATTGCTTATTGAAAATCACCACCGGGATTGCAATATTTTCTTGTATTAATTTATTAGCTGTTTGGATTATTTTATCCTCACCACCCTCAGGAAATACTATTCTTAATTTATTATTATTTTTTATTAATCTGTCTTTTACTTCATTTATTTTTAACATATTTACCACCTTTTATTCTTTTTTTTGATAAGAATTTATTTCTTTAATAATGGATGACGAAAGTTGTCTGGTTGGTAGATCTGATATAAAAAACACAGTCTCAATATTGGCGTTCACAGACTTATTACCATCAGCTAACATTATTTCATATTTTAAATCATCAGAGTTGCGCAAACCCCTTACTAAGAAATTAACATTATGTTCCTTGGCGAAGTCAGCTGTCAGTTGGTGTTCATTTTTAAGAACTTTAACATTATTAACTTTAGCTAAAAATTTTTCAATATGAGTTACTCTTTCGTCTAGATTCGTTTGATTGGGTTTATTAATATTTTTTGTGACAACAACCCAAATCTCGTCAAAAACCTTCAACGCCTTATAAATAATTTCAAGATGTCCTTGATGTATTGGATCAAAGCTACCAGAGTAAATTCCTATCATACTTGTAAATCCTTCTTATCTTCCTACTATTATTAAAGCACTTTTTAATAATAACTTTAGTTTTTATTAAAAATAATTGCAAATATTAATTTGGTATAATAATCTTGAGGACACGAATATGGCAAGTACTTTATTAATTGATGTTGGTAATACAACCGTTGACTTTAGGGTTTCAAATAATATCAATCAAGAAATTGTGAAATTAGAGCGAATTTGAACCAAGGATGAAAGCAAGCAAAATGAGACATTTTTGAAAGAAATCTTCAAAAATGGTTTTGAGAAAATTATATTTTCATCTGTTGTACCAAATTGAAGCCAACTAATTTATAAAGTAACTAAAGAATTGGAAATTCCCACATTAGAGGTTAAGAATAGCTTTAGTCACGATTGTGATGATTTTAAAAATATTAGTTTAGAAAAATTAGGGTCGGACTTTATCGCCAATTACTATGGCGTTGTTAAGAACTTAAAGCTAAGTGATTGTGTTGTTGTCAGTATGGGAACAGCTACCACAATTTTTAAAATTGAAAAACATAAATTTCAAGGTACCATTATTGCAGCGGGATTAAAAATAGCCTTAGAAAGTCTGGTTAAAAACGCCGCTCTTTTAAGTGGTCAAGAATTTAATTTTAGTAATGCACTTTATGGTCAAGATACTAAAACTGCCATTGAAATTGGGTCTATTAACGGTCATTTTGAAATGATTAAAGGACTAATTAATAATTTTAAATTAGGACCCGATGTTCCAATTATAATAACTGGGGGCAATGCACACGTGCTTTATGACCAATTTAGAGGACAAAATTATCAAATCATTGAGGAATTGATTTTTCTGGGATTACAGTGACTTAGCTCTCAAAAAAATGATAAATAAAAAAATGGCTTTAAGCCATTTTTTTATTATCTTAAGTTAACCTATTCGTCATCACTTGCAGATGCTTTTTGGGGATTAACTAACTGGGGATTTTGCCCTTCTTGTTTGTTAACTCATCGTTCATAAGATTTAAAGACTTTTTCTTCGGGATATTTTTCATTAACCATATCATAAATCAACTGATGGTTTTGTGATTCTAAACCTTTTCAATCAACTTTGTTTGCTTTTAACACAAAGTTAGTTAAGTTAAGTTCTTTTAAAATTGTAATTAGTTTTTTATCACTAGCTGTTGAGAACATCATTTCACGATGACGTTGGCGAGCTGAAAAGATTCCTAGAATTGTAAATAACAATCCAAAAATTAGTAAGTAACCAAAGTTGGCTAAAATGATCAAGTTGTCTGTGAGATTTTGACCACTAACAGCTATTCCATAAATAATAGCTCCTTGACCGTGAATTGAATATGTATATGGAGCGATATAACTTAGGACTTCAAAAAATCCAGATTGCATAAAAGTGGGGAAAGTTCCTCAACCCGAAGATAAGTTGATTACTAAGAATACAACACATAAAAACTTACCAACGGTTTGATCTCTAAAACTAAATCAAAGGGCATTAATAATTATTGTGAAAATTATTGTTGTAAATACCATTCATAAATAAAGTAGTCCAAAAGAGGCTCCAATTACATGGAATCCTAAACCAAATACTGACAACATTAGAATAGTAATTTGAATAAATGCAGTTGCTATCATTAATGTCAGCTTCCCAAAATAAAAGGAAATATTTGAGGCACTAGAAACTCTTTTTTTGCGATCATATATAAAGGTTTGCATTAGAACTCCAACTCATGCACCAATGCATAAGAAGAACTGTCCTAAACCTAAGCCATAAAGATTGTGTTCAATCCCATCAATATGGCTGGTTAAACCTTTTGAAAAGTCTGGTAGTAAATTATTGGCTGAATTGATTAAGTCAATTCCCATTTGGGTAATTTTTTCAATTATCTTAATAGCTTGACTATTTGTTTCTGGAGCTAATTGTAACATTTGTTGTAAAGTAGCTAGAAGTAAACTTGGTCCCGCATCAACTAAAGCCCCAGTTTTAAAATTGTCAAAAAGATAAATAAATTGTCCAAAAATAAAATTATTTCGATAAGTCGATCAAATATTAATTGGTGAATCACCAAAAGCTGCTAAAAGACTTTTGAAATCACTTGATTCTTTGATATTTGCCTTCTGGTTGATGTGATCAAAAATATTTATTATGTTAACAGAAAAATCATGAGGTATTTGCATTTGCACTCAATATTTTTTAGTCTCAAAAGTTTTTCAAGAACCATCTTCATTTTGGGCGGCAATTTTTGAAGCCTGGTCACCATTTTTATATTCAACATTACTTAGTGTCATTGAGTCACTAATCTTGAATTCAAATTTCTCTTTTTTTGTATCATAGCTAATTCCTGGAATTGTATTTGATTGTCAAGTTTGCATAATCAAATCAAAAACAGAGACATAATAGTGATTAAAGTTTCCATCAACTTCTATTCTGGTATTATTTTGGGTTATGACAGCTGCAGCTTTAGTGAAATCAAATTTTTGATTACCAACTTCAACTTCTTTACCATCTTTATCAATATATGATTTAGCCACTCCAATACCTTCAACTGGAAGCGCTCCTTCAGTTTTACCCGAAACTAAATTAACTTTGCTATCATTGCTAATAATTCCCATTGGAGCTAATCCAATATTGGGAATGGGGTCTCAAAAAGCTCAAATGCAGAAGAAAGCATATAAAAAAGGTACAAAACAAATTGCAACAAATTTTATTACTCTCTTTTTACTGCTAAAGACGCGTTCTTGAAACTCTGATTGAACTACTTTTCAATAGTTTTTCATTTTTACATCTTCTTTCTTTTTACAAAAAATAAGATCAGGTATAAAAACGACTAGAACATTCCGCCGCCAAAACCTTTTTTACCCAAACCTCCAAGATTTGGCATACGTCCAGATTTTAGTTGCTTAGTCATTTCCATAACTTGCTTCTTACCTTTATCAAATTGTTGCAATAATTCGTTGTATTCTTTTTCAGTTCTACCCGAACCTTTAATTATACGTTGTTTACGATTTATTGCTTTTAATACACGCGGCTCGCGACGTTCTTTCAAAGTCATTGAGTTCATTAAAACGTTTGCTACAAACAGTTTTTTTTGAGCTCCCTCTAATTGACTTTCAGTAAGTTTTTGAGCCCCGGGAATCATTTTCATAATTCCTCCAAGATTTCCCATTTTAGCTACTTGAGCTAATTGGTTTCTTAAATCTTCTAGGTCGAATTGTCCCATGAACATTCTTTTCATGGTTTTTTCCATAGTTCTTTGATCAACAACTTCAGTTGCTTTCTCAAAAAGGCTATCGACATCTCCCATCCCCAAAATACGGTCAGCCATACGTTTGGGGTGGAATTCTGCTAAGGCGCTGATACCTTCACCTTCCCCGATAAATTTGACGGGTAAGTTGGTCATGCTTGTAATTGAAAGAGTCGATCCCCCACGAGCATCCCCATCTAATTTGGTAACAATAACTCCTGTTAACTTCAATAAATTATCAAACTCTGTTGTTACATTTATGATATCTTGTCCAGTCATACCATCAACCACAATTAAAATTTCTTGAGGTGATACAGCTTTTCTAATATTATTTAATTCAGTCATTAAATTTTTATCAATTTGCAAACGACCAGCTGTATCTAAAATTACAACGTCAAAGTTTTCTTTGACAGCATAATCCATAGCTTCTTTAGCTGTTTTTACAGGGTCTTGTTTCCCTTTTTCAAAAGTTGTGAAATTGTTTTTACTTCCCAATTCCACTAATTGATCAATCGCTCCGGGACGGTAAATATCTAATCCAACAGCTAAAGGTTTTTTACTGTATTTTTTAGAAACTAAGTTTGCTAATTTACCAACAGTGGTAGTTTTACCAGCTCCCTGTAAACCTACCATCATAATTACAGATGGACGTTTAGCTATTTCTAAACCTTTGTTAGTTTTCCCTAATATTTCAACTAATTCTTCGTGAACTAATTTAACCATTTGTTGGTCTGCACGAACACCCTCTGAAATATATTGTCCAGTAGCTTTTGACTCAATTTTACTAATAAATTTTTTTACAACTTCCAAGTTAACGTCAGCTTCAATTAAAGTCAATCTAATTTCTCTTAGAGTTTCTTTAATATTTTCTTCTGTTAGTGTGGTTTTTTTCATATTTTTTTCAATAGATTTTTTCATTCTATTGGCTAAAAAATCTCCAAATCCCATAATTTCACCTCAACTATCATCTAATAAATTGTATATCAAAAAAACCGTTTCTAAACGGTTTTTTTAAATATTTTAACGGATTATTTTAACTTCACGTTTTTCTCTAATAATGGTCATTGTTATTTCTCCAGGAATTACAACCTCTTTGGTAATTAACTCTTGAAGGTTATTTAATATTCCAACTAGTTGTCAATCTTCAACTAGTTCTGGGTCAACAATGATACGAATTTGTCTACCTGATTGAATCGCATAAGCATTTTGAACTCCCTCAACTGATTTAGCAATTTTTTCAATATCACTCATTCTGTTTAAGAAGTCCTCAGCTGAGTTATTTCTAGCTCCTGGTCTTGATGCTGAAATTGAATCAGCGATTGAAACAATAGCTGCAATCAAGTCCTCTCTTGCAAAATCACCGTGATGTGATGCAATTGAATTAATTACAACTTTATCTTCACGATATTTTTGCGCTATATTAATACCCAATACTACATGACTACCTTCTTCTTCAAAATCCACCGCTTTACCGATGTCATGCAATAATCCCGATCGGATTGCTAATTTTGTATTTAGTCCTAATTCAGCTGCAATTGTACCTGCTAATTTAGCCACTTCAATTGAGTGTAATAAGACATTTTGACCATAACTTGTTCTGTACTTCAATTTACCAATAAGTTTTATTAGTTCTATATCCATATTGAATATTCCCAATTCTTCAATTACTTGAGTTCCAGCCTCAAGAGTTATTTGTTCAATTTCTTTTTGTTGTTTTAGGATTTCTTCTTCAATTTTCACTGGTTGGATTCTTCCATCAGCGATCAAGTTATTCAGTGCTCTTGTTACTATTTCTCTTCTAATGGGGTTAAAACTTGAAATCGTGATTATATTTGGTGTTTCATCGATAATTACATCAACTCCCCCAAAACTCTCCAGCGCTTTAATATTACGGCCTTCTTTTCCAATAATTCGACCCTTAATATCATTTGTTGGCAGTTTGATGAAGCTGGTTGTTTTTTCAGCAACTACTTCTACTGCATATTTTTCCATTGCAGCTACAATTAATTCGATTGCATTTGTTTTAGCATTGTTATGAGCTTCTAGTTGTTTGTTTCTAATAAGTGAGTTTAACTCTTTTGTGAACTTATGTTCAACACTCTTAAATAAAACTTCCTTAGCTTCACTTTGAGAAATTTTGGATGCAATTTCTAATGCTGAAATTACGTCCTCCAATTTTTTTTCATATTCTTTATATTTGTTGTTTGTTAAAGTTTCTCTACTAGAAAGAGACTCTATTTTTAACTCTAGATTCTTTTCTTGAATACTAATTTCGTTAACTTTTTTTTCTAAATCTGTTTCGAGTTTAGAAATTTCGTATTTTTTCTCCATAATTTTCTTTTCTGCTTGAAATATAATTTCATCTGACTGAATTTTTGCATCAGCTGTCGCAGAAATTAGGATTTTTTTGGCTTCGTCTTGAGCTTTTTTAATAAGTCGTTGTCGACGTTGGCTAAAACATAGAACTAAGATCGCTATTATCGCTAAAGAGAATAGGACGGTTAGTGCTATGATAGCCTCAACGGCTGTTCTTGAATTCATTTAAATCTTACCTTTCTTTTGAAAAGCAAGCGGATTTGTGTATAACACTTATTAATTTTACTATTTTTTTATCATAAAGTCCATCAGTTAAAATAAAAAGTTCTTGCAAAAGAACTTTTCAAAATATTAATCAATTATATTTGCATAATCCTCAACGCTAACTCTAATTTTTTCGCGATTGTTGCCTGCATAATTATCATCAGGCTTACCAAGAGCAAATCCAAAAATTGGGCGGCGTCCATTTTTTAATAAATTCATTTCTTGTAAGCTTTGGGTTAGTACATCTACAAAAAATCCTGTCATGATTGTTGAACCTATATTTAGTTCGGTCGCTTTCAATGACATATAACCAATATGAATTCCGGCGTTGATTTTGTCGTATTCTTGGGCGAAAGACATGTTAGGATATATTTTCAAAAGATTATTTTTTATCTCTTTCTTTTTATCTTCATACATTTTAGAAAGTTTCAGTAGTTTTTCGTCCATTAATTTACCATCTTCAACCTCGTAAGTTGGAGTTGTAATTCCTAAGACAATAATCAAAGCACTCGCTGATTTAATGTTTTCGCAGTTATAACCTTGAAATGCTTCAGCAATTTTATCTTTTACTTTTTGATTTAAAATAACAATGGTTTCTACTTGTTGGAGACCAAAACCACTTGGTGCCATTCTTCCAGCATTAACAATCTCTAAAATTTGTTCTTTAGGGAGAATTGCTCCTTGTTGATATTTTTTAATTGTTTTTCGTTCTTTTATTAATTGATCCAAATTTTTCATATTTCCTACTTCTATTTTTCGACGTTTATAACTGCTTCTAGTTCTTCACAAATTTTATCATAATGTTCTGTATTGCTTGTTAATCAGTTCTTAACGACTTCTTTACCTTGTCCAATTTTTATATCTTTATAAGAATATCATACACCTGATTTGGTCAAGATATTGTATAAAGATGCTAGTTCAATAATTTCTGAAAGTTTATCAATTCCTTTATTATAATTGATTGTGATTTGAGCAACTTTAAATGGTGAGGCTACCTTATTTTTGACAACTTTAATTTTAACTTTGTTGGCAATTGGATTACCGTTATCTAAAATTGTTTCTCCCTTTCTTACATCAAGTCTGACTGAAGAATAAAATCTTAAGGCTCTTCCGCCTGGTGTTACTTCAGAGCTTCCAAAAATAACTCCAACTTTCTCTCTTAATTGATTAATAAATATTACCACAGTATTTGTTCTTGAAATTATTCCATTTAATTTTCTTAAGGCTTTTGACATTAATCGTGCTTGTAAACCAATTGATTGATCTGACATCTCTCCTTCAAGTTCCACTTTTGGAACTAAGGCAGCTACTGAGTCTAAAATAACTATATCTATAATATTTGATTTAACTAGCATTTCTAAAATATCTAATGCTTGTTCTCCTGAATCTGGTTGAGATACTAAAAGATTATTTGTATCGACTCCAATATTTTTAGCATACATCGGATCTAAGGCGTGCTCTGCATCGATAAAAGCAGCTCTTCCACCTTTTTTTTGAGCTTCAGCAATGGCGTGCAATCCCAAAGTGGTTTTTCCACTTGACTCTGGGCCATAAATTTCAATAATTCGTCCTTTTGGATATCCCCCGATTCCGATAATGTCATCTATTAAAAAAGATCCTGTTGATATCGCGTCGATTTTTTTTCGCTCAATATCACCCAATCGCATGATAGAACCTTTACCGAAATTTTTTTCAATATTACTTAATACGGTTTTTAGAATTTCTTCTTGAGAATCTTCTTTTTTATCTTTTTCATCAATCAAACTCATAAAAACCTCTTTTGTTGCTTCTTTTACTTTATTGTACATTCTTTACCTCCAAAATTAAATCGTATATTTAATTATGAAAATCATTTTTAATATAATAAATTAGTTGCTCAACACAAATTTTGACAGCTAATTTCTTGATTTTTTTTCTAGAATTTATTTTTAATTCAATTTTAATAACCTTTTCAAAATCACTAGTTACAATTGCTATAAAGCCCAGGCCGATATTTGGATTATCACTTGGTCCTGGTCCAGCATTTCCTGTAAAGCTAACGCAAATATCACTATTAAATTTTTTTAAAGCACCTTTAGCCATTTGCAGCGCAACTTGCGAAGAAACAGTGGTGTAATTTTCCAAAGTTTCTTTTTTAACATCAACTATGTTTGTTTTTGATTCTATTGAATAGGTAACTAAACTTCCAGAAAAAACTTTACTAGCGTTTGGAATATTGGTAATTTCATTTGCAAATAAACCTCCTGTAAAGGATTCACAAGCACAAATAGTTAAATTTTTATCAATAAGCAGTTTTAATAACTTTTTCACTATTACTCCTTTAAAAAATTTCTTACAAAAACACAAATCAAATGTTTGTCCTTTTGTAAGAAATTGAGATTCTATTATCATAACCCACGTTTTGTTCCTATTGCTAGGCATCAATCATCTATCTACCTTACGGTTCAAACATCGGTTCATTTCCCTTTGTCTAATTCCTCTACCAAAATTTGAGTTTCTTGCTTGTGGAGTTTACCCGTTCCATTTCCTGGTTTCCCATTACTCGTCTCTGTGGCACTTTGTAAGCATTCCGTGTGTTAAAAACATTTAGGAATTACTTTTGTCGTCACCTATTGGTGCCTAGGGTTATCTTTTCCCCTAGCACAATCACTACTTCCATCTCAGGATGTGCAAGCGTGGAGTTTCCTCTACAATAATTTTTCAATTGCAGCGATTGATTCAAATAAAACCTCAAATTAGATTTTACACTATTTTTGACCTAAATTTTGCTTTTCTAGGTTAGCAATTCGTTTTAAAATTGAACTACTATTAACACCACTTCGAGCTAGTTTATCTAATTGTTGTTGTGACAGTTGTAAACTGGCAATAATTTTATCATTTTCTTCCATTAAATTTCTGTTTTCAATTTCTAAAGTTGATAATTTGTCCTTAAGTTTTTGTTGCTCGAATTCAGCAATTTCATAATCTCTTGTTATTTCATCTAAAAATAAGTCGACTTCTTCAACTTTATAACCTTTAAATTCAACTGTAAAATCCTTTTTAGCAATATCTTCTTTTTTGTATTTAACGTAATTCATTTTATACCTCTTTTATAAACTAATTTTATCAAATTAAAATTAGTTTAAGTAAAAAAATATTTTTTTGTCGTAATGGTAGTGGAGGTAAAAATGAATTTGCTATTAAATAAGGGAATGTTTCTAGAAACAGTAATCAACCATGCTAACGAATACTACAATGATAATAATATTGCTTTAATTTCTAAAATCAACGTCAATATTAATCTGGTCAAAGTTGAAAATAAACAAATTACTAAAGCTAATTTTAAAAAGAATTTTAATTGCGACTATATTGGCATTTACCAGGGTATTTATCTTGAATTTGAAGCTAAAGAAACTTATAAGGATTATTTCTCCATCGTTAATTTGAAAAAAGACCAACACGATAAATTAACCCGAGTTCAAGAACATTTAGGTTTGGGATTTTTAATCATTTATTTTCATAACTTTAATAAGTATTTTATTGTTAGCATTACTAAGATTAATCTTTTAAAAAGTAGCGATAAAAAAATACCCATGTCTTGATTTGAAGATTACGGGTATGAATTATTTATGAGCAAAAATATTGTTTTTGATTATATTAAAGGGGTTAATCAGCTAATCAATTGTATTTAGTTAGTTCTTTTGGTTTAGACCTAATTGAACTCTTAATTAATTTTTCAAGTGTTTCATAATCTTTAATATCATTTGTAATTATTAATTCTGTAAGTGTTTGAATTGAGATGTCTCTTTCCAAAAAATTCTTAATCGAATTTTTTTGATCTTCATTCATCGGAATTTCGAACTGATCTTGAATTATTTTTACTAAGTTTGATTCACTATTTTTATTAGCCAAAGAGTTTTCACAAATAATAGCTAATTGAGTGAACAATGGTGATAAATTAATTATTGATTTACCATTCTTATTTTCAATTTTAATAAACTTTGATTTAACCAAATTAGAGATTTGCGAATCAATTTCTTCAATAGTTAAAGTCATAAAATCGCTTAATTCTCTAGCTGTTACAAACTTACGATCGTCACTTGATAATTGCATTATTAGCAAAATTATTAGAACTTGATTTTCATTTAGACCGATAGTTTTGTAATAATATAGCAATAAAGATTTTTTTTGAATTATTCGATTTTTAATTAAGTCAACTAACACGATATCTCTCCTTTAAGATTAAAATGTTGCGCGAGCAACATTTTTTATATTTTAAATTGATTATTTACTATTAGCAACTGCTTCTTTAAGTTGTTTTGCAACTTTGAATTTAGCAACTTTTGTTGCAGCAATTTGGATTTTTTGACCACTTGATGGATTAATTCCTTCGCGAGCTGCTCTATCAGCAACTGAGAATTTTCCAAAACCAGCAATTGATACTTCATCCCCAGAAACTAAAGCTCCTGTCAATTCTTCAAAAATAAATGAAACCATTTTGTCAGCCTCAGCTTTTTGTACATCAAAACTAGAAGCTAATTTTTCTGATAATTCTTTTTTTGTCATTTTTAATACCTAATCTTTCTATACTAATATAATATCATTAAAAATATTATTAATAGTCGCACTTGGCACTTTATTATTATAGAGTATTTGATACATGATTTCAAACAAAGGTAAATGAATATTTGCTTTCAAAGCCATTTTATGGGCGATTTTACAAGCTGTTACACCCTCAACTGTGAATCCATAATTTTGCAATACTTTTTGAGCATCGTCTGTTTTGGCTATTTCAAGTCCTAATGAGAAGTTTCTTGATTTATGACTTGTTGCAGTTAAAATCAAATCTCCTAAACAAGCAAAATTTGTGAAGGTTTCAATTTTAGCTCCATATGCTAGACCCAGTTTCATAATTTCATTATTTCCAATGGTAATTAAACTAGCTTTTGAGTTATCTGAACCTTCAAACCCAAATAGTATTCCACTAGCTATGGCCACTGTATTTTTTAAAGCGGCACTAATTTCACAGCCCTTTAAATCACTTGTTGGAAGAACTCTAAAGTACTCGTTGTTAAAAACTTCAGCAATTTGTTTAGCTACTTGAACATCTTCGCTACAGCTCATTATACAAGTTGGTTTTCTTTTGATAACCTCAATAGCCACTGATGGACCAAATAAAGCTCCATAAGATTTTAATAAATTAGTACCCTCAAATAACTTAACAACTTTTTTACTTAAAACATCAAGATTTTCTTCATCTAATCCCTTGGCTACATTTATAATAATCATTTGGTGTTTTGCATATTTCTTAACTTCACTGATTACTTTCTCAATCGCTAAAGTTGGAACCCCTAAAACTAGAATTTCTGTTTTTTCTAAGGCTGCGGGCAAATCGGAGGTTGCTTTAATGTTTGAGTTCAATAATAAATCCTTAAAAAACACAGAGTTTTTATGGTTCAGATTTATATCATCGACTTGATTATTATCGATTCCATACATCACCACTTGATGGGAGTTATCAGCTAAAACATTAGCTAAAACAGTTCCATAAGCACCAGTTCCTATAATTGTAATATTTTTCATATTAATTCCTACTTTCTTTCTCTAAATATTAGATTCATTGGTACTCCGTCAAAATCAAATTGTTGACGGATTTGATTTTCTAAAAATCGCTTATATGAAAAGTGTACATAACTTGGGTTATTAACAAACATTACAAATGTTGGTAAATAAGCCTCCACTTGTGATCCGTAGTAAATTTTTAAACGTCCCCCATTATGATTTGGAGCCGGGTTTAAAAGTTGTGCTTTATTTAAAACTTCATTTAAAACGCTGGTCTTAATTCTTTTTTTCAAGTTTTCATTAACATGCTCAACAGCAGAAAATATTTTGCTAATTCTCAAATTTTCTTTAGCAGAAATAAATACCATATGAGCATATTGAAGATATTTAAAGTACGCTTTAAATTCTTCTTCTTTTTTAATCATTGAATTGGTGTTTTTATTTTCGATAATATCTCATTTATTTCCTATTAATATAATGGGTTTATGCTCTTCAAAAGCCAAACCACCAATATTGGTATCTTGATCTGAAATCGGAACTGAAGCATCGATAATTAGTAAAACAATATCTGCTTTATTAATACTTGTAAGCGACCTAAGATAACTATATTTTTCTAAATTCTCATAAATACGGCCTCTTTTTCTGATACCTGCAGTATCAATCAGGACGTATTTTTGATTATTAACAGTTATCTTACTATCTACCGCATCAGTTGTGGTTCCTGAAATTTCACTAACAATCATTCTATTTTCACCTGTTATTGCATTCACCAAAGATGATTTTCCAACATTAGGTTTACCAATAATTGCAATGTTGGTAACATCTTTTTGATTAATATCGGGTTGTCTTGGCATCGAGTTTACAACTTTATCAAGCAAATCTCCCACTCCGATTCCATGAGTTGAAGAAATTAATGTAGGTTCTCCAAAACCTAAAGTCATAAATTGGTAAGCTTCTTCATCTGATTCTTTCTTATCGTATTTATTCACTGCTAACAGAACTGGTTTTTTTGATTTATAAAGAATTTTAGCAACAACCTCATCTTCAGGAGTAATACCTTCACGATAATTTATAACAAAGACAATAACATCAGCTTCATCAATCGCTATTTCTGCTTGCATCTTAATTTCTTTGGCAAATGGTGCATCTTGTAGGGTGATACCTCCCGTATCAATTACTATAAATGGCAATGTTAGTCATTCAGCAGTACCATACATACGGTCTCTGGTTACACCCGGGATATCTTCAACAATTGCTTTTTTTTCTCTAATTATTCTATTAAAAAGAGTTGATTTTCCTACATTGGGTCTACCAACAATAGCCACAAGACCTTTTTTCTTCATTTATAATCAACTCTTTTCTAATTTATTTTTTTATCAACAGCTTGGAGAATTAAATCAACAGCTTGGTTAATTGTCAGATTGCTATTGTCAACCAAAATCGCATCTTGTGTTTTAACTAAAGGACCTTGTTCTCTTTGCATGTCACTTTGATCGCGATTTTGGATTGCTTTTTTAATATCTTCAATGATATTTGGGGTTATGTTTTGTTCTTGATTTTGTTTAAATCTTCGCAAAGATCTAGATTCCACTGAGCAATCCAAATATATTTTTAGCTCCGCATCTTTTAGAACAACTGAACCAATATCACGTCCAACAACAACAAAACCTTTTCCTTGAACTAAATTTCTTTGTTCAGTTACCATTCAGTCGCGAACTTCTTTATTAATAGTTATTTTATTAATATTTTTGATAATCTCATTTGATGATAATTCATTGGTCACATCAATATTATTAACATAAACTCTGTCTGAATTAATCTTAAAATCAAATTCTTTTAGTAAATTAACAATTTCTGAATTTTCATTAAAGTTGATTTTTTTGTAATTTGCAAATCAAGTAAAAGCACGATACATTAAACCAGTATCAAAAAAATGATAATTTAATTTTTGAGCTACTATTTTCATTGTAGCTGATTTACCACTCCCTGCTGGTCCATCCACGGCAATATTGATTTTTTTCATATTTTACTCCCTTAAATAACTATTGTTATGACAATTGCTAAAACCATTAACAAAATTAAAACTGGCAAGATAAACACAATTCAACTAAAACGGTGTTTATACATTTTGGTTTCTTTCATTAATAAATTATAACCACGTTCATTTTTTTCCCCAACCTCTTTTAGCATTGCTGGAGTTGTTCTCTTATCAGCATTTCTAACTTTGGTTACTGTGGCAAAATTAATATCTGAATTTAAATCAACTTTTTTATCACTTTTACGGCGTAATTCTTGAACTTGATTTTGAAAATTCTGTTCATTCAATGAAATCTTTTGATAGTAATCAATGAATTTTTGACTGGTTAAATTAACAACGTTTTTGTCATCCATTTTTTCAGAAATTGCATCCTTTTTGGTTGATAAACTTTTCAATGAGTCCTCATTTGATAGAAGTTCGTTGTAAAATCGACGCAAATCATATTTTAATTCATCTTTTATTAAGGATTTTGATTTGTCTTTATCTAAATAAGGTTTTTCAATTGTGTTTTTTTTGTCAAATTCATTAACTTTAGCCTTAAAATAGTTTTTATCAATTGCATCTAAGGTTTTAAAAACTGCCGCTATATTTGAGCGTTCCATTTGACTTTCACGTTCAATTATAATATCGCGATTTACTCGTTCATGAAGAGTGCGATTTCTCTCCATTCTAGTTAAATGCTTGTTCACAATATCACCTACCATATCTTAATTATTATAAATTATTTTGCCATTAATTACTAAACAATAGTAATATTATTATAGGTGAAAATATGGACAAAAAAAGAACATGAATCGATCAATCAATTTGTATCGGCTGCCAAGCTTGTGTAGAAATGGACGAAAATGACATTTTATTCATGGATGAAAATGGCCTAGCTCAAGCTAAGCCAAATGATTTAAAACTAGAAGAATCACAAATGGTCTGCCCAACTGGTGCTGTTAATATTGACGATAACTAAAAATACTTTGCTAAAAGCAAAGTATTTTTTTTACATATAACGGTGGTTAACTGGTTTCATACGTTTTTCAACAACTGCAAAAACTATGTAAAATAGAATGTATCTAGCAAGTTGGATTCCAAACGCTGCTCCAGCGAATTTTCCAATAAATGGTTGGATGTTTCCTCAACTAGCGTCTCCAGAATGATCATGGCCTTCATGACCGTGATCGTGGCCCGCATGTCTTGGACTAATGTAACTTCCCATATCATTGCCCATTTCCGCGCCATGATCGTGTCCTGCGTGCCCAGTAGTAATACCCCCACCAGAAAGACTAACAACATATAGTGAAAGTAAGTAAAGAGCTGTTGCTACAAAAGCTGCGGCTGGAACTATTACAGCCATTGGAATTCAGCGTTTCATTGCATCAACTTTCTTATTCGGATCAATATGAAATACTGAGTTTCTAAAGATTAAATAGAAAATTGCTCAGAACAAGAATACTACTACCATGTAAGATAACATATCAAATACGATTTGTACTGGACTGTGATCTGAATGCAACAAGAAGTGAATTCAAGGCACTACAACGGCTATAAATTCTGAGAAGATTAGTCCTAATGTTGGAATTGAAATAATAGTAACAAGTAGGTCTAATATTCTAATATTCATTTTTACCCCATTGATTGGGATTGAAAAAATTGTTTCTGATAAGATATCT
Organism: Spiroplasma endosymbiont of Panorpa germanica; assembly: GCF_964019765.1. Classification (NCBI taxonomy): domain Bacteria; kingdom Bacillati; phylum Mycoplasmatota; class Mollicutes; order Entomoplasmatales; family Spiroplasmataceae; genus Spiroplasma; species Spiroplasma endosymbiont of Panorpa germanica. Next base: position 791,888 of record NZ_OZ026461.1, read on the forward strand.
AAGAAGGTTGCTACAATTGCTAAACCTAGGAAAACTGAAGTTGCTGCAATTTTAAAGGTTAAGTTTTTCTTGTTAAAAATAAAGTGATTTTTAATAGAAAAATCATCTGGGGTTACATCGTCGTGTTGACCTTTTGATGTAAAGTGATGTTCGTCGTGGTAATGGTCACGTTTATCGTGACCTTGTTCTTCATCTGAGACGAGAACGTCGTGATCTAATATTTCTCCATTGGCACCCTGGCCTAAGGTCGCTTTAGACTTTTTATTTTTGTCATTATCGAAAGCTGACATTTATTTCCTCCTTAATTATATTTAATATAAATAACCTTCTTAATTAATTATATATCATATCTTTTGAAAATCAAGTCAATCGCGTAAAATATTGATAAAAAAATGATCGTGTTTAAAACAACTTTAACAAAGTTGAAAATTAGAATTGGTATCAACAAATAGTTGCGGCTTTCTTGGGGAACCCCATACATTTTTAGCAAGAAAGCTCAATTAATTAAAACTCCAAATCCAGCCCCTGTAATAGCACAAACCATCCCAGCCAAACCTTGAGAAATATAAAGGATTTTTAGGTGTTGTTTTTGGTTTTTAACCCATTTAACAAAAACCTTATAGAAAATGTAATTAAAGACTCAAAAAGTAAGTACCGAAACCAAGTCGATTAAATTAATGGCAAAAATTCCAATGGGCTCATCACCGATTAATAGACGCATTCACGATGCTAAAATCACAAATATCAAGGTGTAAAAAAGATTTAGCACATACAAGCAGATAAAATAGGTAATGAGTGTCAATTCTAACACTAAAAAAGTTACGGGAGGTATTTGAACTAACCCCAAAACATATTTTGAAAAAAGCGCCAGAAAAATATTCAGTGCTAATAGTAAACCTAAAAATGCCACCCTTAAACTAGTTATTTTGAAGTATTTATTTCAATTGATTTTTTGATAACGAGTTTTAAAATCCATATTTATTTGTTCTTGTTTTAATTTCATAAAAACTCCTGCATAATTAATTAAATTTTATCTTATTTTTAACTTTTTTGTAATACAATTTATTTAGTTATAAGGAGAGAAATATGAGTAATAATGTTATTGAGATGATTGTTGAAATTCCAAAAGGAAGCAGCAATAAATATGAGTATGATAGTTTAACTAAAAGAATCAGCTTAGATCGTGTTTTATATGGAGCTAACTTCTATCCAGGAGAATATGGCTTCATTGAAAACACTTTGGATTGAGATGGAGATCCCTTGGATGTTATTAGTTTAGTAACCTATCCAACTCTTCCTGGAGTTGCTGTTAAAGTTAGAATTCTTGGAAGCATTAAAATGATTGATAATGGGGAAATTGACACCAAACTATTTGGAGTATTCAATGATGATCCTCGCTTTAATAGTTATCAAAAACTAAGCGATGTTCCTCAACATTTAAAAGATGAAATTGAAAATTTTTTCCTTCAATATAAAGCACTGCAAAAAAAATCAGTGAGAATTGATGGTTGAGGAGATTTAGCACACGCCCAAAAAGAAATTAAAGAGTGTCAAGAACGCTACAAGAAATACGAAAAACAATTAGCAAAACCAAACGGTAAAGAAGAAATCATGGCTGAATGAAAAGCCAAAGGTTTAGGTCAAGCATAAAAAAGTTCTCAAATTGAGAACTTTTTTATTTTATAAATGTAGAGGTTTATCTTGAAGTGCAATAGCAACTTCCATGATAGCCTCACTAACTGTTGGGTGGGGGTGAACTGATTTAGCTAATTCAGCAATAGTTCCTTCTGCCACCATTAAAGTTGTAATTTCAGAAATCATATCTGTTGCTGTGGAAGCTATGATATGAGCCCCTAAAATTTGACCGTATTTAGGGTCAATTATCACTTTTACAAATCCATCTGTATTTCCATCAGCAATTGACTTCCCATTGGCAATTAAGGGGAATTTAAAAGCCTTATAAGGGATATTATCCTTCTTAACTTGCTCTTCGGTTAGTCCAACAGCTGCAACTTCTGGGGAAGTATAAATACAAGAAGGCATAAAGTTATAATTCATTTTAGTTGGTTTACCAACAATATTTTCAATAGCCACCTCAGCTTGATTTGAAGCCACATGAGCTAACATTATTTTGCTAGTAACATCACCAATTGCATAAATATTGGGAACTGAAGTTTGACAATAGTCATTAATTTCAATACCCCCACGAGGATTTAAATTGATGGCAGCTTTACCAAATTTTGGTAAAACTGGTTTACGTCCAACAGATTGTAAAACGTAGTCAAATTCAACACTCGTTTCAACTCCTTCTTTATTTTTAAAGAAGATTTTTTTACCCTCAATTTTAATGATTTGTGCATTGGTTTCAATTTTAACATTTGGTCGAGTTAGAAGTTTTCTTGTCATCTCTTTTGAAATATCTCTATCAAGGATTTCTAAAATTGTATCTAGTCCTTGAAGAATAGTTACCTGAGTTCCTAGGCGACGAAATAGTGAAGAAAACTCAATTCCAATAACCCCTCCCCCAATAATAACAATTTTTTTAGGTATTTCTTTTAAGGATAAAGCTTCAGTTGATGTAATTAAAGTACCTTTTTTCTTAGCTTCGTCAAACCCTGGCAAGGTCAATTCATTGGCACTACTTCCCGTGGCAATTATCAGATTCTTAAATTTAACAACCTCATTATTAACTGTCAAACTATTGTTGTCAATAATTTCTGCTAAACCATCAAGGCGATCTACTTTATTTTTCTTAATTAAAGCTTCAACTCCACTAACTAGTTGTTTAATAACAGCTTCTTTTCTTTTTAACATCGCGCTTCAGTCGGGTTTAATTGAATCTGCATCCACTTTAATTCCGTATTTTTCCGCATTTTTCATTGTATTATAAACACTCGTGCTTTTAAGTAAGGCCTTGGTTGGGATGCACCCAACATTTAAACATACTCCACCATAGTACTCTTTTTCAATTATCAGAGTTTTCAAACCATGCTGAGCGGCTTTAATTGCAGCAACATATCCACCCGGACCTGCTCCAATTATTGCTAAATCGTATTCTCTCATTTTCTCAATCATCACTTTCTAGTTTATAAATAATGCTAAGGGGTTTTCTAATAATTGGGCAATTTGAGTTAAAAATCTTCCTCCATCTGCACCATCAATTATTCTGTGATCAACTGTTAAAGATAGCGGTAACATATATTTGGTTACAATCTCTTTTTCACTATTAAATCCTAGTTGTTCAATAATAGTTCCAACACCCAAAATAGCTGCTTCGGGGTGGTTTATAATTGGTGTGGCAAACTCAACTCCAGCTGAACCAAAGTTTGAAACTGTAAAGGTTCCTCCTTTAATATCGCTTGGGGTTAAATTATTATTTTTAGCTTTATTAGCTAAATCTCTGATTTCATTTGATATTTGATTAATGGTTTTAAAATTAGCATTTTTAACAACAGGAACAACTAATCCACGAGGAGTGTCAACAGCAATTCCGATGTTATAAAATTTCTTAATCAACAGGTCATCGCCATCAAGACTGACATTAATATTTTCAATTTGTTGCAAAGTAATGGTTACAGCTTTTACTATAATTGGTAGATATGTCACCTTAAATGTTTCTCCAATTTTTGAATTTTTTAATTCAGCACGAAGTTCGACAATTTTTGAAATATCCACAGTTTTAGTTAAAGTAACTGCAGGGATAACGGTGTGTGATTGACTCATCGCTTTTGAAATGGCTTTTCTCATTCCTGTTAATGGTTGGCGAATTACTTCTTCTGTTAAATCTAATTTAAATTCTGAAATTTTATTAACAGCTTCTTGTGTTGGTTGAACCGCTGGTGAATCAACAACAGCTCCGCTTTTTAAAACGTCTTCAACTAAAATTCTATTGTAAGGACCGGTTCCCTTAATTTTACTTAAATCAATGTTGTTACTTGCAGCAATCTTTCTTGCCAATGGGGTTGAACGATAATCATCATTTGTGGTACTTTTCTCAACTTTTTCTAAAGTTCTAGGTTTGATCAATTCATTTGAAATGGGAACAGCCCCCACAACACTAGCCCCTTCTTCAACTTTTTCAGTTTTCTCAGCTTTTTTAGCTGGTTCTTGGGGTTTTGGTGAAGCCTGTCCACCTTCATCAATTTCAATTACCACATCACCAACTTTAATTAACTGTCCTTCTTTAATATTCACAGCAGATATAATACCATTTACTGGTGCTGGAATTTCTGCGGTGACTTTATCAGTTTCAACAGTGAATAACTCATCACCCTCTTCAACTTTATCTCCAACTTTAAAATTAACTTTGAAAACTGTCCCTTCTGTTAATCCCTCTCCAATATCGGCAAATTTTACTTTAAACATATTTATTCCTCTTCTATTAAAATCTAAATTCTATTATTTTTCTAATTTTATCAACAATCTTATTAGTGTCTGGTTGATGGAAGTACTCTGCAGCATCAAACGGAATCATAATATCATATCCTGTAACTCTTTCACAAGGAGCTTTTAAATACTCAAAACATTCATTTTGAACACTGGCAATGATTTCTGATGATACTGAAAATGATTTAACAGCTTCATGAACAACCAATAGTCTTCCAGTTTTCTTAACAGATTCAACAATGGTTTTTTTATCTCATGGTTGAATAGTTCTTAAATCAATTAATTCGATTGTAGCGTTAGGATTTTCCGCTTTATAAGCTTCAACAGCTTTTTCACAGTCAACCACTTGAGCTCCATAAGTAACGATTGTTAAGTCATCTCCCTCTTGAATTTTATAAGCTTCTCCTAATGGTAAAGTGTAATATTCTTCTGGGATTTCTTGTTTAAATGCTCGATAAATTTTAGTTGGTTCCAAAAAGATTACCGGATCATTTGATTCAATGGCTGCTAGTAGCAATCCTTTAGTGTCAAAGGGGGTTGATGGGATTACAACAGTTAGACCTGGACAATGAGCAAACATTGCTTCAACTGCTTCAGAGTGATGTTCCAAGGCTCTAATTCCTCCACCCATTGGCATACGAATTACCATTGGACAAGTTCAGCGTCCTCTTGTACGATTTCTAAAACGAGCTACGTGGGTAAAAATATTTTGCAATGCTGGATAAGAGAAACCTTCAAATTGCATTTCCACAATTGGTCTCATTCCAGCAACACTCATTCCAATTGCTTGTCCTGCTAAGGTAGCTTCTGCAATTGGGGCATCAAATACTCTTGATTCACCAAATTTTTGTTGTAAACCAACGGTTGCTCTAAAGACACCACCTTCAAAACCGGCATCTTCTCCGTAAATTACTATATTACTATGTTTTTCCATAGCTATTTCTAAAGCATGGTTTAATGCTTGAATATTATTGAATGCTGGCATTAGTGTCCACCTCTTTCATAACCGTGTTTATCAAAATGCTCTTTTGCTTCTTGATATTGTTCTTCTAATAGGTCTGGCATTTTCTCATAGTTATATTTGAAAATGTCAATTAATTCTACTTTGTTGTTTTCAACAACTCATTTAAATTCTGCTTTGATAAATTCCTCTTGTTCTTTATCTAGTTGAGCTTGTTTTTCATCATCTCATAGTTTTTTACTTTCCAAGTATTTTTTAGTTCTAATTAAAGGATCTCTAGTTAAGGCAGATTGAAATTCATCTTCGGGACGATAAACTTTTGGATCATCAGATGAAGAGTGAGCTCCAAGACGATAAGTTACAAACTCAATCAAACTTGGTCCTTTACCCTCACGAGCTAAGGCAATTGCTTCTTGAACAACAGCGTAAACAGCAAATAAATCATTTCCATCCACAATAATGTTTCTCATTCCTACAGATATACCTTTAATGGCAAAGTTAATTGCTTTAGTAGCTTTTACTCTAGGAGTTGAAATGGCTCATTGGTTATTTTCAACCATAAAAATACAAGGTACTTCGTGAAGTTTTGCAAAGTTCATAGCTTCGTAAAATTCACCCTCACTACTTCCCCCATCTCCTGTTGTAGTTAAAACTACGTTTTTAGTTTTTTTATACTTTTCTGCAAACGCAATTCCTGAGGCATGTGAATATTGAGTAGCAATAGGAATATTTACTGGTAAAACATTGATTCCTTCTGGAGTTACATTTCCCATTTCATTTCCCGATCAATACAACATTATATTTCTCATTGGAATTCCAGCAGTTAATCATGCGGCGTTATTTCTATAGGCGCCAACGAATCAGTCTTGACCCTTATTAACTTGCATAGCGTAACCAACTTCGGCAGCCTCTTGTCCTGTCGAACTTAGAAAAGACAGCATTTTTCCAAGTCTCTGCATTTTGTTTTGATAATTATCTTGATTTCTAGATAGGTTCATAATTTTGTAAGCTTCTAGAACTTTTTCATCTGTTAGTTCTTTTGGTCGTAAACTTTCATTAATTATTTTTCCATCAATATCTAGAATTTCAACGCGCTGATTTTTGGCTGAATCATATTTTTCAAAAAATTTCATTTTTTTCTCCTTCATTACACTGATTTTTTCAGTAATATTTTCTTCTCTAGTGGTAATCAAAACCTTGGCGTTATTTATTAGATTGTTGTTTTGTTTCTGATTATTTGGTTGTTTTTCGTTATTTGATTTATTTTTACCTTTTTTAACCCTAAGAGTTTTATCCTTAGTGTAGAAATTAGTTAAATAGCAATTCGATAATTTCATTTACTGTAAAATTCTCCCCAAAAACATCAACAACTAATTCGTCAGTTATTATCGGTTTGATTACATCCACTTTATAATTTACATTAATTAATAAATCTTCAATTTTTTTAGTTCCTGAGTTTCCCAGAAAGTCACCATAGAATTTTGCCCGAATAATCTTGTCATCTTTAATATTTAAGTTTACCTCAATTAAGCCTTTGGACTCAAAGTAGGCTTTTTTTGTATAATCAAATTCTTCTTTTTCTTGAAAATTTCAATTATCTGTTATAAATTTATTTTCTCTCAAGTCATTGATACGGTTTAATTCTGCTTCACTAAATTTGATTTCTTCAAAACTTTTGGATATCTCCTCAATTAACATTTCTTTGAAATCTGCTAAACTAAGCTGAAACGGTAAAAAATCTTTAATATTAGCAACTCTTGATGGCACTGATTGAACCTTTTTGGATTTAATCTTTAGTTCATCCACATTTAAATACTTACCAATTAATTCCAAATTCATATCAAAAATAAGGGTTCCATGATGTAGTAACCGATTTTTATAGCGGCATTGGGCATTACCTGAAACTTTTTTGCCTTCCACTACAATATCGTTTTTGCCAGAAAATTTAGCATTTACATTGAGTTTATTTAGAACTTCAATTACTGGTTCTAAAATTTTTTCATAAGTTTTTGGTGAGTCATCATCAACATTAAGGATAAATGAAAAGTTCAAATTTCCTAAATTGTGGTAAACCGCTCCACCCCCAGAAATACGACGAATAATATTAACTTTATCATTAAAACAATTTAATTGGTTAATTTCTTGATAAGTATTTTGATTTCTTCCAACTACAATGGTGTTGTCATTTTGCCATAAAATAAAGATAACATCTTTGGTATCTCGTTCTAAAAGTGTTGATTCAACTGCTAAATTGTAGTAAGGGTCTACTGATTTGTTGTTTAAAAAATGCATTTATTAACTCCTCTCTTTCAAAAATTATACTACCATTATGGTAAAAAAATGATAATAATTTCTAATTTAAATAATATTATACGGAGATTATTATAATAAAGTGTTATTATAATAATGTCAGTAGACAAAAGGAGACTTTCAAATGAAAACTATTATTATCGGTACTAATCATACCGGAACAACAGCAGCTAGAACGCTTAGAAGAACCAATAAAACTATGGAGATAGTTACTTATGATAAAAATGATAATATTTCATTTTTAGGTTGTGGTATCGCTTTATGAGTAAAAGGCGATGTAAAAGATGAAAAAGAATTATTTTATGCCTCACCTGAAATATTGGAGCAAGAAAATATCAAAGTAAAAATGCGTCATGAAATGATTGAATTAAATGAAGCTAAAAAAACTGTTCGTATTAAAAACTTAGAGACAGGAGAAATATTTGATGATAATTACGATAAACTAATCATCGCAAATGGTAGTTGACCAATAATCCCTCCAATCGAGGGTATTAACTTAGAAGGAATTAATGTTGTTAAAATATTCCAACATGGACAAAAAATCTATGAAGCTAATCAAAATAAAAATATTAAAAAAATTGCCGTAATTGGAGCTGGTTATATTGGGATCGAACTTGTAGATGCTTTTGCCGCAAACGGTAAAGATGTAATATTAATTGATGTGGCCGACAGAATTATGCCAAGATATTATGACCACCAATTTACAGATCTAGTAGAAGCTGATATGAAAAAAACTGGGGTTACCCTGAAATTAAATGAAGGGGTAAAAAAATTCAATGGAAAAGATGGTAAAGTAACTGAAGTTGTGACCGACAAGGGAACTTATCAAGTTGATATGGTAATTTGAGCCGTTGGATTTAAACCTCAAACCGAAATGTTCAAAGGTAAGCTTGATTTAGCAGCAAATGGGGCAATTATTACAAACGAATTTATGCAAACTTCAAATAAAGACATTTATGCAATTGGTGATTGTGTAGAGGTGTTGAATTATGCTTCTGGTAAAAAATCTTACTTGGCCTTGGCCACTACAGCTGTGAGAACCGGAATTATTGCAGCCTTAAACATTACAAATGGGAATAAATTACCTTCAAGTGGTTTTGCAGGGGCAAACGGAATATCAGTTTTTGGATGAAATTTAGCAGGAGTCGGAATGAGCGAAACTGCTTGTAAAGCCGATAAGGTTGAATATGATTCGATAATGTTTACAGATAATGACAGACCCGAATTCATGGAAACATATAACCAAGTTTGAATCAAAATAATTTGAGAGAAAAAATCTCGCCGAATTATTGGAGCTCAAATCGGTTCTCTAGCCAACCACACCGAAGTTATGTACATGTTTTCCTTAGCAATTCAAAAAGGATTAACAATTGACGAACTTCCTTTAGTTGACATCTTCTTTTTACCTCACTTCAATAAGCCTTATAATTTTATAACTCTAGCTGGTCTTGAAGTTTTAGGTCTAAATTATTTTAAAAAATAATATTTTAATTAGAAATTATTAAATGCTATCAGATTTTAAAAACATCTATTAATAAGGCTTTGGTTGAGATATACCAGAAATCCTATTATAGATGTTTTTAATTGTCTAAAATGGCAATATTTTAAACTAACTACCTTATTTTTAATAAATAAAAAACCGTGTGGTAAGCACGGTTAGAATCTTATGTTTAACATTGATTTATTTTTTTTAATTTGTTTATTATTGGATTTGACATTCCCGAATCTTGTTCTATTGCATCATCTAAAATTTTTGCTTTATCAAATCTTGAAACAGATGGTTTTAATCGATCACCTGTCTAATCATTTCCAAAATTTCTTAAAACTTTTTCTTTATACTCTGCATCACCCACCAAAGCTTCGCTAAGCGCAGTTGCTCTTTCATCAAATTCCCCAATTTTAGCAACACTATCCTAACGTTCTGCATCAATTGCCAATCCATTTTATGAAATTTTTTCAGAACCTGTTCATTTGATTTCGTTAATATAAGAGTTCTTGATATTCAGGTATCCAATATATTTTTTAAAATCATCTCAATAGATTTAGCCTACTCCAAAGTTGTTCTGTCAATTAAGACATTTACATTTGCAGTTGTAGAAATTCTCTATTATGTGCTTTGCCATTTTCTTTTCTTATAATAAACTAGGCTAGTGAACCCAATTGCTAAAGTAATATTTTTTTCTTTTGGGACGGCGTCAATTGATTCAACTTGGATTCCATCTCTTAGCGGGTTACTTGAATCTAAGACAATTCCATTATAATTAATATTTGTGGTCACTTCTTGAACTATACTAGAAGCTATTTTTTCACCGGAAATATTTTCGTAAATAGGAGTTGAAACCTTTTTAAAAACATTGCTATTTCTATCTTTTAAATCCTCGCCATGATTTTCAAAAACCTTTATTGTTAAATATAAAGGATGAACAGCAGCATCTTCAGAAACTCATTCATATTGTTTAAATGATTCTGCAATGGCTGTTTGAAAAATAGCTGTTACTTCTGCTATAAATTCATTAACAACTTGATGATCGAAATCTAGTTTAGCCTCTTTTTTAGCACAACAAACTACCCCTCAAAGGAGATGAAATCACAGTTGAAGATACTCCAAGAATTGTTAATAATTTTTTCATAAAGTCTCCCACTTGTATAATTTCAAAACCCCTTAGATAATCTAAGGGGTTTTGAAATAAATTTTTAATTTAATTATAGTAGTTGAACATTGATTTGGTTATTCTTATTTCTTTATTTGTTTTCTTTCTCTTTTTTCTGATAAAGGTTTGTTGTCTACCTGGATGCTGATCAAAAAAGAAAGTAACAGTTTTTCGGGTCAAATCTCCGTATGAAAAGAAGTAAGTTTTTAAAGTTACATGATTGCTTTCGGTGAAGTAATCGTTGAAAAAATGAACTCTATAAATTTGAGATGTTTCTCGAGAATAATAACTTTGAACATATTTTGGTAAATCACCAGTCTCGTCGCTTTCAAATGCTGATTTCAAGCTTAATTTCTCCGCAATTAGATCCGCTTCCCTATTGTTAAATAATTTATTACATTTATCTTGAGTAAACGAGATAGGTGACGAGTATCCTAAGTCTCAATTAGGATCTATTTTTTCATCGAAGCGAAAGCGATATGGTTGGTTCCAATAATCACTTAGAACTGTTTGTCCCTTTAAATTAAATAATTTTTGTTGGTATAAAAATGAGTAATAAATAAAATTCTCGTATAATTCTTTACTTGATTTTTTAGTTGTTTTTTGTCTGATAAATATGGTTGAATCAGGAAATTCGTAGATTCCCCCTTCTAATTTAAATTTTATTCCACTAATTTGATAACAATAGGCCGCAATTGTTCTTTGATCTTCGCCACCCACAGTATCAATGGCAAAGGCTGAATTATTTGATGAAATTAAAGATTGCAGCACAAGACTATCATTAATATTGTTTTTTAAGTTGAATTGATTTATTGATTTAGAAATGTCCATATTTTTGTCAATAATGGCATTATCAAGCTCGGCTTCTTCCTCTGATTTAGTTACTAATGGTTTCAACCAATCCCCAGTTTGATCATTATAAAGATTTCTTAAAACATTATCTTCAGAAGTTTCATTACCTGTTAAAGCTTGATTTAAGGCTTCGACTCTTTCATTAAGACTTCCGATTTTAACTTGGCTTACATACCGACCTGCATCAATTGAAGAAGCTGAATCAATTTTTTTCTCAAAATCAAATCAACTAATTTCTTGAATATCGGGGTTAACACTGAGACCCTCAATTCTTGTTTTAATTTGATTTTTCAAACCGCTATCTTTTCAAATTTGTTCTGTTACTTGAGATAAATCACCTTTATCACTTTCAATAAAATATTCATTAGCCATTTTTTCATTAACTAATTTAGTAAAGCTATTAGTAATTTCTTTAGCTTTTTCTGCAGTAGTTTTACTCCTAAAGACATTAATTGTTGTTTGAGTTGAAAGAGGTTGGTTAGTTTTCTCACCGCTAAATTCTTTGTAGTAAATTAACGTTTTAATTCCAACAACAATTTTTAAATTTTTATCATTTTGAGTTACTTTAATACTATCTATTTGAATTCCATCTTTTAAGGGAGTTCCTGTATCAAGTAGTACTGGATTAAAGTTAATGTTAGTCGAAACTTCTCTAACAAGATTGGCATTAATTTGCTCATTTGGTATAATTTGGTAAATACCTGCTGATACTTTTTTATAAAAATCGCTGTTTGTATCTTTCATGTCCTCTTCGTGATCAATAAAATCTTGAATTGATAATCCTAAGGGTTTAAGATAATCTTCCTCTGATATTAAAGCATAAGGCTTAAATGCCTCTATAATGCCAGTATCAAAAATAACAGTTGTCTCAGAAATAAACTGATTTAGTGCTTGTTGATAATCATATTCTCTTTTAAGTTGTTTTTTTTCACAACCCACAACACTTAGTGGTGAAACAACAACAAGCGAAGCTGTTCCAAGAATTCCCAATAATTTTTTCATAATTTCTCCCTTTATTTATAACATATTAATATTATATTAAAAACACACATTTTTCAAGAGCCAGAGCTTTGAAAAATGTGTGTGAGAATATCTTTTAAAATATCGCAAAAGGTCCGAAATATTTCATAAATTCAACATTTTTGGTAATTCTAAAAGTTGGGATTAATAAATAAGGAATTGATCGTGAATAAACTCTAGCTGCTAGATAATCACTTTTATAACCCGTCATTTGATCTTTTACGAAAATTGAAACTTCCATTTCATAGTAATCTTCTAGGCTAATTTTTAAATTCTGAGCCATCAGAAATAGGATAACTATTCCTATAAAAGCAGATATGGAAGTTAATGAAAGGACCGGCACCCTGTATAAAAAAAGTAGAAAACTATTTTGCAAAATTATTTCCTCAAAATTTATTTTTGCAAGAATATATAAAGCGAAAGAAAAAAACATGAATAAGTAATAGATTACTCTAAAATAGATTGGAATTATTACCACAACTCTGCGGTAATTCATTATGTTAGTATTCCTATTATAAATCTTTGATGCTATTCATATTTGTCCTAAAATATAATCAATTTCATAACCCACTGAGTTGAAAGTAACAATCGGAATTAAAATTAATTTCTTCTTACGTTTTAAATTACAAAAAGTTTTAACATAGGGAACATCCCTTTCATAAATAATTTTCAAATCAGTGCAATTGGTATAAAACTGAAATTTTTGAATCATCTCTTCAATCTTGGCACTTGAAATATTTATATCAGCTGACTTGATTAAGGGAACTTCAGTTCTTGAATAATAAAGTGAGAAATATAATCGAATACTTAATAAAAATACAATTGTTGATAACAAAGCAACTATCAAAATTAAATTCATACTATTTAAGTTATTCATTTTGAATTCTCCCTTCTAAAGAAAGAAATATCTATGCGGCATTGTGATAGACATCTTGAACATCTTCTAATTCGTTCAGTCTATCAATTAATTTCTCAAAATTTTTCTTTTTCTCTTCATCATTAATTACTACTTCATCATTTGCTAACATTGTGGTTTCTGCCACTTTATATTCGCTTACCCCTATTTTGTCAAGGCATTGGCGAACCTGGTTAAATCCAGCAAAAGTAGCATAAACAAAAGTTAAGTCACCTTGCTTAACAACATCATTGACTGGTGCTTCAAATTCCATCATAGCTTCTAAAACAGCTTCTACATCAAAACCTTCAAAAGCAAAAACACTAGCTGATTGGAATAAATGGGAAACTGATCCTGAAACCCCAATTTTACCATCATTTTTTTTGAATACGTCCTTTATTTCTGCAATTGCACGATTGACATTTGAAGTCAGAGAGTCAACAATTATAGCAACATTACCCGGTCCATAACCTTCATAACGATTAGAAATAAATGATTCACTATCAGAACCAGCGGCCTTTTTTAAAGCCCTCTCAATTGTATCTGTTGGGACTTGTTTTGACTTCGCTTTATCAATTGCACTTCGTAAAGCCAAGTTGGCATTAGGGTCAACTCCTCCTTGTTTGGCTGCCATATAAATTTCTTTAGCTGCTCTTCCATAAATCGCAGACTTCATAGCTGCGGTTTTTGCCATATCAGCTTTTCTAACTTCATGTGCTCTTCCCATTAATAAATCCTACTTTCTTTGACTATTAATTTATTATATAATATTTTTTAAAACAGAGAAAAATTATTTGAAACTAAATAAAAAACCCAAACTAATAAACTAATTAGTTTGGGTTTAATTTCTTGAATACTATTTCTTAGGTTTTAAGCTTGGGTCCATTTTATAAATTTGATTCATAATTAGTTCCATTTTAGCATCCATGTCATCTGTTTCTGCATCAACCACAAAGAATGGGAAAGTTGCCTTATGTTTTTGATAAAAATCGTTGTAGCGGTTGTTTAAGGCTTCTCAGTATTCTCTACCCATTAGCCCTTCACTGTCGCGGCCTCTAGTTTTAATTCTTTCCATCGCTTTATCTGTTGAAACCTTTAAATAAACAATAATATCGAACTTAACTCTTTCATCAGGAATTGATAAAGTTTGTAAAACCACATTTTCATAAAAATCATTGTAAGTTTTAAAGTCCACATCATTGACGTTTCCTAAATCATGATTTACTTGCATAAAAATAGGATCTTCTAAAATTGTTCTATCAAATATTATTTTCTTTAATTGTTGTGCTTGTTTAAGTTGTTTACTTCTAGCTGCTAACATGAATATTTGCATTTTAAAAACATTGTTTTTAATATCCTCATAGTAAGCTTCAAAGTAAGGGTTGTTGTCAATTGGTTCGGGAAAAATCTCGTGGCCAATTTTTTTACTAATATATTCTGATACTGTCGATTTACCAGCTCCTACAGTTCCAAAAAGTGCTATTCTCATATATTATCCTCATTTCTTAACTTTTTTTTATTATAACTCAATACTAACTAATTTTAATTCATTACTTATTAATATTTGAATCTCTATCCCCTTTTCTTCTCACGGCTGTGAAAATACCATAGAATTGTTTAACTTCATGCGGTTTTAAAGGACGATAAGTTCCCGGGTTCAAGTTGTCGATTCCCAAAAATTCAATCTTAGTTCTTTTTAATTTGACTAAGTAAATATCGGCTGCTATTAGCATTTTCTTAACATGATGTTTTCTACCCTCAGCAATTGTCATTTCAATCACAGAGACATCTTTATCCTCATCATATTTAATTAATTTTGAGGCAATTGCCTTAGTTTTGTAATCTTCATCTATTGTTACTCCACGAGTTAATTGCTTCACTTGAAATTTAGAAACTTTACCCTTGCAAAGTGCTTGGTAAGTTTTTGTAAATTCATAACGCGGGTGCATTACAAAGTTTGCAAAATCCCCATCATTGGTCATTATAAGCAAACCTGAAACATCATAATCCAGACGACCAACAGGATAAACTCTTTCACTCATATTCTCAAAATAATCAGCCACTGTTGGGCGGTTTTTGGGGTCTTTCATTGTTGTTAATACTAATCTTGGTTTATAGAATAAGTAGTAAACTTTTTCCCCACTAGAAATAACTTCTTTGTTAGAAATGGTAATTTTTGCATCAACTGGAAATTTAGTTCCCAGTTCTTTAACAACAATTCCATTTACTTGAACTTTTCCAGCCAGTATTAGTTCCTCAGCTTTTCGTCTAGAGGCGTAGCCACGATTTGCTATTATCTTTTGTAAACGTTCTTCCATTGTGATTACCCCCTATTAAAGATGTCTGTATCTTGTCCATCCTCACTGGTTGGTAATTCTGGTAATTCTGATAAACTGTTTAAATTAAAAAGTTTTAAAAAATCATTGGTAACAGAATATAACATTGGTCTTCCTGGCAATTCTGATTTACCCATTTCCTTAATCAAGTTACGCACTTTTAATTTATGCATAATTTGGTCACAACCAACTCCACGAATTTGTTCTATTTCTGGCTTAGAAATCGGCCCCTTGTAGGCAATGATCGATAGAGTTTCAATTGAAGCCGAAGACAACTTTGATTCTAATTTGATATTGGCCATTTTAACCATATAGTCGTGATATACTTTCTTAGTTGTCATTCTATGTCTATTTCCTGCAAATTTTTGAATATCTAATCCTGAGGAATTATCGTTTTGATACTTTTCTTTTAATTTCTGAAGCGCTTCTTGGATTGTGGTTTCATCTTCGTTTTCTAAAATCAAGTGAATATAGTCTTCACCAATTCCTTCATCTCCACTAATGAATAATAAACCTTCAATAATTCCCATTATTTTTTGTATGTTCATTTTTTCAGTCCTTTCTTAAGCATCTACATTTAATTCTAAACTATTATTTTGATATTGGATATGAATATCGTCTTCAAATTGGTTTATTGATAAAAATTGGTTTTTGGCTAAATCTAAAATTGCCAAAAAACTTGCCACAAGCATCTGAATCGTGAATTCTTGCTCTATCAAGAAATCCTCTAATAATCAAACGCGATTTTTATCAGACTCTAATATTTTAACAATCTGAGCACTCATAAATTCTGGTGAGATATCTTTTCTGGTGATTGTTTTAACACTTGGTGTTTTTAATTGATTTTTCTCGATTGCCTTTAAAAATATATTAGCAAACTTGTTTAAATCAATATTAATTGGTGCTAACGGCAGTTCATCATCATCTATTTTTAAAACCTTAACAATTGACTTGGGTTTTGAATGAGTCTGCATATATTCAGCTTGTTTTAATTTAAAAAAATCTAATGTTTGCTTAATTTTGTGGTATTCTACTAAACGGCCCAGAAGTTCAGTACGTTGGTTTTCCTCAAAATCATCATCTAAATTAACCTCTTCTTTTGGTATTAAAGTTTTAGATTTTAATTCTAGCAGATAGGCCCCCATTACCAAATATTCACTAGCAATTTCTATATCGAGTTCTACAAATGAGTTGATATATTCGATATACTGATTTGAAAGTTCAATTAGATTTACCTCTAAAATACCAATTTTCTTTTCCTTAATTAAGTGCAAAAGCAAATCCAAAGGACCGGTAAAATTATCTAGTTTAACTTCATTTCAAATTTTCATAATATTCTCCTAATTCTGGTTTTTAATTAACTTTTGTTGATACTCTAAAATATTGTTAATTTCTGCGTCATCTTTGAATGTATCATTAATAAGCAACATACATCTACCAATTATAATAAAAAGTAAAATTATCGATAAATTAATGTTATATTGTGATGATGGGTCGGCAAAATCATGCTCTAGATTATTGCGCAACTTTCTAACGTAATGCCAAGCGTTTGAAAATCTAATTGTATTTAATCCTTTTACTAACGTTTCTTGATCTTGAGCAGTTTTGGTAAAATTGCTGGCATCATTGGCAAAATTAATAAAAAATTTTAATGACAATTCCTTATTATCAAAATTAGTGTTTTTAAAATACTTCAAATTCAGGTGATTAATAATATAGGCAAGTTTATCAAAAATTGAAAATAAATACTTAAACATTTCATTTTGCTCATGAAATTGAACAGAATTTATCTTAAATAGCTTTTTATAATCTCTTAAAGATTCATAGCGATATGACTTTTCCAAGTAATATCTTACCATAGATTTGACCTCTGTAAATATCATAAAATTGAAGAAAACAGTTTTTTGAAACAAGCATCGTTCCAAAATTTCCTTGCAGTAATTTAGATTGTCAAATATTAAGTCTAAATCATTTTCAACGTCAAATTCATTCTTAAAATTAATGTCCAAATCTCGACCACTTTTTTGACTAATTTGAGCCAATTGAAAAACAAGTTCATCATTTGAGAAAACTTCTTGGTCAACAAAATTGGTTATTTTACTAATTGTGCTTTTAAATTCTGCTGACTTCATTGGATACCTAGTCAGGTTGTCATTAACATCCTTTAAGGTCATGAAATCTTTATAGTTTTTATTCATTACAATTGTCCTCTATTTTTATTATAGACTATAGCTAATGAACTTTCACCAATAATGGCGTATTTGGTCAAAAAAAATCTTTCAACTTAATAAAAGATTTTCAATATTTACATATTATAATTTGGCGCTTCTTTAGTTATTTCAACGTCGTGAGGGTGAGACTCTTTTAGACCTGCATTAGTTATTTTAACAAATTTGGCCTTATCTCTCAGTTCAACAATGTTTTTAGAACCAGTGTAGCCCATTCCGCCTCTTAAGCCTCCGATTAACTGAAATAAAACTTCTCCCACAGTCCCTTTGAAAGCAACTCTACCTTCAATTCCTTCAGGCACTAATTTTTTAGCATCTTTTTGGAAATAACGATCACTGCTTCCACGTTTCATAGCGGCAATACTTCCCATTCCCACATAGGTTTTATATTTCTTACCATTAACAATTAATTCTTCTCCTGGTGATTCTTGAGTTCCAGCTAAAACACTTCCAAGCATTACACAATTGGCTCCCGCAGCGATGGCTTTGGTAATATCCCCAGAAAATTTAATTCCTCCATCCCCAATTACAGGAATGTTATTTTTAATACATCAAGAAGCTACATCATTAATAGCACTGATTTGAGGAACCCCAACTCCAGCCACCACTCTAGTAGTACAAATACTTCCAGGTCCAATTCCTACTTTAACACAGTTGGCTCCCGCCGCAACCAAGTCCTGAGCAGCTTCTTTAGTAACAATGTTACCTGCAATAATATCCAAATTTGGGAATTTTTTGCGAATTTGAGCTACAACTTCAATTATGCCTTTACTGTGTCCGTGGGCTGAATCAACAACAATAACATCAACACCAGCATTTTCAAGCGCTTCAACTCTTTGCAAAGTATCACTTCCAGTTGAAACAGCTGCTCCAACACGTAAACGTCCTTGACTATCTTTACAAGCGTTTGGATAGTCGTTGCGGTTGTTAACATCTTTGGTTGTAATTAAACCAACAAGCTTATTTTTTTCATCAACTATTGGTAGTTTTTCAATTCTGTTTTTAATTAAGATTTTTTTTGCCTCGTCCAAAGAGATTTTTGGTTTAGCTGTAATTATGTTATCTTTAGTCATAACTGAGTCAACACTATCTTCAAATGAGTTGGCAGCTGCTATATCTCGATTAGTAATAATACCAATTAAAAAGCCTTGATTATCAACTACTGGAAAACCCGATACTCGATAATAAGCCATTAATTTATCAGCTTCCGCAATAGTTGTAGTTTCGCCGATTGTAATTGGGTCATTTATGAAACCAGACTCATTACGCTTAACTTTCTCAACTTCTCCTGCTTGTTTTTCAATTGATAAATTTTTATGAATAATCCCCATTCCACCTTCGCGAGCCATAGCGATAGCTAATTTAGATTCAGTTACTGTATCCATTGCAGCAGATAGGAACGGAATGTTCAAAGTTATTTTATTTGTTAGTTTAGTCTGAAGGTTAACTTCACTTGGAATTAACTCACTTTTTGCTGGCACTAGCAAAACATCATCAAAAGTTATACCTGTTGCTATAATTTTACCATTTAAATCGTTTGTCATATTATTACTCCCATTCTATTGTTCCTGGTGGTTTTGATGTTATATCATAAACTACTCGGTTAACGTGATCTACATTATTAATAATTAAAGAAACTACATTTTCGATAAAATCTCATGGTAAGTGAGAAATGGTTGCTGTCATAAAGTCTATTGTATTTACTGAGCGAATGCTTGCTAAGTAATCATAAGTTCGATTATCGCCCATTACACCAACAGTTTTTACTGGTAGCAATACTGCAAAAGCTTGATCTACTTGATTGTAAAGACCTGCTTTTCACAATTCATTAATGAAAACATCATCAACTTCTCTTAAGATATCAGCCTTCTCTTTAGTGACTTCTCCAATAATTCTAATACCAAGTCCTGGACCAGGAAAAGGATGGCGATTTATCATAACTTCAGGAATACCTAAAGCTAAACCAACTTTTCTAACCTCGTCTTTAAATAAGTCGCGAATTGGTTCAAGTAATTTTAATCCCATTTCTTCGGGTAAACCCCCAACGTTGTGATGAGATTTAATGGTTTTAGAAGCGTGATCTGGAGAACTTGATTCAATAACATCAGGATAAATAGTTCCTTGAGCTAATCACTTAGCTTGTTTCATTTTTTTGGCTTCTGAGTTAAATACCTCGACAAATTCTCTTCCAATTATTTTTCTCTTCTCTTCTGGATCGGTTACACCTTTTAGGGCCTGATAAAATTGCTTAGAAGCATCAACCATTTTTATTTTCATATTAAAGTTATCTTGATAAGTTTTTAAAACTTTTTTAGCTTCATCTTTTCTTAATAATCCAGTATCCACAAAAATACAAGTTAATTGACTTCCGATTGCTTTTGAAATTAGTGCTGCAGCCACACTAGAATCAACTCCCCCAGATAATCCCAGGATTACTTCATCTTGTTTAACCTTATCCTTTATTAAATCAACTGTCTGATTAATAAAAGAACTCACTTCTCAGTTTGCCTCTGCCTTACAAATATCAAAAACAAAGTTTTTAATCATGGTTCCCCCATATTCTGAATGGGTTACCTCAGCGTGAAATTGAATTCCATAAATTTCTTTACTTTTATGCATAATGGCCGCTACACTTGAATCTGAGTGTGCTAATTGAATAAACTCAGGAGGCATTTTAGTCAAGTGATCGGCGTGACTCATTCAAACAAGTTTTTTGTCAGGAACTCCCTTAAATAACTTATTACTTTGATTGTCTAAGAACAACTTTGCCTTACCAAACTCTTGATTATCTGCAAGTTCAACTTTTCCCCCGAATAAGTTAGTTATTAATTGCATTCCGTAGCAAACCCCTAAAATTGGTAAATTCAAATCAAAAAAAGCTGGATCAATTTTATAAGATTTTTCTTCATAAACACTTGAAGGGCCTCCTGATAAAATTATCCCTTTAAGATTTGGATAATCGGTCATTTTGGCTGCCAAAATTCTGTGGTCCAAAACCTCTGCTAAAACTTGATTCTCCCTAATTCTTCGGGCAAGCAATTGGGTATACTGACTACCAAAGTCTAGGATTATTATTTGTGTTTGTATCATAACTTCTCCTTTTAAACCATTAATATTCTTAAAATTATATTATATTAGACAAGCATAAACAACCTTTAATGATTAAATTTTAACTTTTGTAATTTAATATTTATTATATGTGTGCTAATATGAATGTGGAGGGATAAGATGTTTAAATTTAAAAATCATTATAACGATATTCTGGTAAATAACTTCATTAGTTTTAATAACGATCCGGATTTAAATCAAGGACTGATTAAAAAAACGGTTCACGAAAGCGAAAATTGGTTGGAGGTCGATTCAAGTAAAACAAACTTAAAGATCAACTTCTTATATTCAAAACCCTTGTTAACAGCAGAAGACAAAAATAAGAGTAAATCTATTATTGAAAAGTACACCAAGCTTGGGCAAAACATTATCTGGGTGATGCTTTCTGAAAGTAAGGATAAATTATCAAAAGACCAATTTCAAGAATTAAAACTGGATTATGAAGTTACTTATGAAGCTATGATTATGAAACTAAGCGAGGCTGTGATACGCGAGTTTCAAGTACCAGCTGGATATGAATTGAAAAAATTAGAACCAAAATACTTAAACCAATTTATAGACCAAATTGATGATGGGTTTGGTAAAGGTGTTATTGATACAACAAAATATGCCACTATACTGAAAATGAACAATGAGCAAAATATTTGCGAACCAATCTTCCTTTACCACGACAGCAAAATTGTTGCTACAGGAAATATTTATTTTGGATCACAAGCTTGTGTAATAGATGATATTACAGTAAATAGTAATTATCGAGGGAAGGGTCTAGCTTCTATTATACTTTATGAACTTTTATCAAAAGCTAGAACTTTTGGTTGTGAAAACCTCTTGCTGGTAGCTACAAAAGATGGTCTTCCAATCTATAAAAAAATGGGATTTCAAAAAACCGGATTAAATATAGAAATATATGAAACAAGAAATTAGTTTTAATAACTAATTTTTTTTAGTCTCTTTACTTCTAATTATGGTAAAATTTTGGAAATGGGTGGTTAAATGTATACTAGAACGCAAACAAGAAAAGTAATGGTCGGTCCTTATCAAATTGGTGGGGATAATAATGTGATTATTCAATCAATGACAACTACTAAAACTCACGACCTTAAAGCAACACTAGAACAAATAAAACAACTCCAAGAAGAAGGTTGTCAAATTGTGAGAGTTGCTGTATTGGGAATTAATGATGCTCAGGCTCTAAAAGAGTTAGTTGAAAAATCACCAGTTCCGATAGTGGCAGATATTCACTTCAATCACAAGTTCGCTTTAATGGCAGCTGATGCTGGGGTAGCTAAAATAAGAATTAATCCAGGAAATATTGGTTTGAAGGAAAACACAATTGCTGTGGTTAGAAAGTGTCAAGAAAAAAAGATTCCTATTCGTATAGGAATTAATTCAGGAAGTCTTCCAAAAAAAATAGTAGAAAAGTTAGGTTGGACTCCTGCTGCGATGGTGGAAGCCCTTGGAGAACATATCAAGATTCTAGAGGAGTTAAATTTTTATGATATTATTTATTCTCTAAAAGCGACTGACCCATTAATGGCAATAGAAGCTTACAATCTTGCAGCACAAAGATGAAATTACCCTTCTCACTTAGGAATTACTGAGGCTGGAAGTTTGTTAAACGGAGCTATTAAGTCAAGTTTTGGTTTAGGACATTTACTAATGCAAGGATTGGGAAACACAATTAGAATTAGTTTAAGCGAAGATCCCATTGAGGAAATTAAAGTTTGTAAACGTTTGCTAAATGCTTTGGGATTATATGATAATATTGTTGAGGTTATCGCTTGTCCAACATGTGGAAGAATTGAATATTCAATGAATCCAGTTGTTAGTGAAATTGAAAAATTTGTGGAACCACTCCACTTCCCCTTCAAAGTGGCCATTCTTGGTTGTGTTGTTAATGGTCCAGGGGAAGCTAGTCACGCAGATGTTGGTATTGCTGGAGGTAATAAAGGGGGCATCATTTTTAAAAAAGGTAAGATATTTAAAACTGTACCCCAAGAAATGCTTGTACCTGAATTAAAGGAAATTATCACTCAGGCCTATAATGAATATAAAAAAATCAAGTAACTAGTTACTTGATTTTATTTTTTCTAGAATTAGACTAAATGAGTAATTTTGAAATCTCAAAATTTTATTTTTTTCTAATACTCATTGTGTTAGAAAATCTTGAATATCATTTTGATTAAAACAAGATTTCAGTTGGTCATTATTTTTTATATTTAATAATAAGTCTTTGTTTATTTTTATCTGACCGTTTATTCAAATTAAGAGTTCTTCTATTTTTTTAGTACTAATATTTGCAATGTTTTTATTTTCCAAAGCTTCAATTAACATATCCTTAAAATCAGAATTTGTGTTAAGATTTTTATTGATTTCAAAAAACATAGTTTCTTGAATGGCGTTTAGAATAATAGAGATTTGTTCTTCGGGTAAATCAAGTTCTTTTAATACAAACAAGTCCGCTTGATTAACAATATCGCGTTTATTTATTCAGGCGCTTGTACAAATAAAACTTATCAAATCCAAATCACTAATATCGGGCTTAATATTTTGTAAATTCAAGTAATTTATAAAGTCCACAGCCACCTTATGATTTATTGATGAAATTTTGTTTTCTTGGCAAAATTTTGAGAATTCAGTTTTAAGAGATTGGTTTTTTATCTTTAACATTTACTTTAGCTCCATAGTGAAAACATCATTTCAAATTTGGTTTGGTTCTAGGCTTAAAATATTGTCCTTATTTGAAATGAAATTATCTTTTCTATCGTTAAAGTCTGCTGAACCAAACCAAGGTTCGATGCAAATATAATCACTCTTATTATCCTCAGATCATAGAAGGCAAACTGGATATTTCTGTAAATTTATTTTGAAACTTTTCTCGTCATCTTGGTATTCCACAAAATCACTTTGTAATTGATCACTTCAATAAAATTGAGAGCCTTTAAAGTTGATGTCTTTAATTTGAACTTTAGTGAAGTCAAATTTATTTTCAGGATTTCTTTTTAAATAAAGCATATCTTCATTATCGGTGTAAAAGATTTCTTTTTTTGAAAAAGTTAAGCATCCCTCTTGTTTAATTAAGAATGCTGGGTGATATCCAAAGCTAAAAAACATAGTTTCTTTTGATAAGTTTTTAACTATAAAATTAGTTTTTAAACTTGATTCTTCAATTTTAACTTGGAAATCAATTTCAAATTCAAATGGATATTGTTCAATAAACTTTTTACCACTTTTTGTTGAAAAAGTCACTTGCCCTTCAGACTCATTTTTTATTTCCCAATTACTTAAGTCTCTGAAAAAACCATGTCGAGGTAAAGTAAATACCTTATCTTTATGAGTAAAATTATTATTTTTTAAAGTACCACAAATCGGAAATAGTATGGGTCAGTTCTTCTGTCAACTATTTGAGTGTTGATAGGTAAATTCTTTCGAACCCTTTTTAATACTTCTTATTTCCATATTATTTTTATCAATAGTAACTTTTATATCTTTATTTTCTAATTTATACATTCGTTTTCTCCTTTTCAACTATTCGAGTCTCTGCTCTCTGTAGCGTTTGACTATGATTTAATTTTATCATATCCAAGTTAGCCTGCCTAACATCAACATAATTACTTAGAACCTTATCGATCGTGAAGTAAAATATTAAAATTAAAACCATCGTTAGACTTGCTAAAATACTCATCCCTATATTTCAAGCAACAAAATAATGATCTTGGATTTGTTTTAAATCAGGATTGTCCACTAAACTTTGGATGTCTGAATCATAGTTAAATATTCACACCTTATTTTTTTGCAATGATCGTATAACCCCTTCACAAATAAAAGTTGCTAGAATTCCAGAAGAAGCCACAATTCCAGTTACTGGAAAATTCTGAATACGATAATTTCACATAACCGCTAGAGCAAATAGTCCATAAAATATTTGAGCCACTGCCATTGTGATTAGAAATTGAAAAAGAATAATCATAATAGGATTTTTTAAAAATCCTATTATTGATAATCAAATTGCTAGACATAATAAGTTGGTGATGAAATGATATTTATATCCCATTTGTGGGAGAACCATTTTATAGATTAAGTATCCAAAAAATATTTGGGGTAAATAGTAAAGTGACTGATTCAATCGTAGATAAATTTCTATGGTAGAAATTTTGCTATGGTTGACCAGAATTATTTTTAAATATTCCTCAAAAAACAACCCTCCTGAAATTTCTGAGATGAACACAATAACAAAAGTTGCTAAAGATAAATAAATTACATAAATATATTTAAATGAGTCTAACTCACTACGAAATTGAAAACTAAATGTTCCCACATAGTTGGAGTTTTCTTTGTAGACAAATGAAAGTCCAAAAGCTAAAACTGAAGCTATAATAACTAGGCAAAGCAATGTTTGAACTTGGTAACTAACTTGATAAATGCTAACAAGTGCAAAAGTATAATTAGCAATAAAGTTACCAAACAACATCATCGAGGCAACTGTTATAGTTGAACCGATGGGATTTAAACGATAAAAAGTCTGTTCACAAACTATTAAATAGTGCAAAGTGTTGGCCGATAGAGAAAAACCAATTAAAATTAAACTAAAGTACAAAGTTATAAAATTTGGTTCTTTTAAAATAGCAAAATTCAATAGAGCTAAGATAGCGCCCATAAATAAGGTTGCATTTGATATCCAATATCAAAGTCTTCTGCTCTTTAATTTTCCTGTAACTAATGTAGCGATCGGTTTAAAAATTATGGCTACAAAATTTATACCAAAGAAAACTATTAATGTAAAGAACAGATTACTATTTTCAAAAACTAGATGCAGCGAGGTCTCTCACGTAACCACCTTGATAATTAAAGCAGCTGCAAACCAAAATAAAAATATTTCTAAGTAAATCAGTTTTCTTTTTAAATCAGTTTTTTCGTTTTTGAGCATAAAAAAAATTGAAACTAATGCAACTACTATTAAAATCGGGTTTAAAAAAATTAAATCTCAATAGTTTTGCATTACTTTTCAATCCTTTTCTAAATTACATTTCGTTTACAACATTAATACCAATTAATTTAAAGGCGTTTGATAAAACTTGATAAACTGATTTAACCAATGCTGTGCGTTGACTCGATAATGGCTTATTTTCAGTATCAACTATTTTTGATTCTGAGTAGTATGAATGAAATTGTCTTACTAAAGTTTGAACATAGTCACAAATAATGTGAGGCGCTCTTTCTTTGGCGGCATACTCAACAGTTTTGGTAAATTTGTCTAATGTTAACATAATTTGTATTTCTTTCTCACTTGTTAGTAAGCCGAAATCATCTTTAGCTTGTGGAATTTTATTTTCCTCTGCCTGCTTAAGAACTTTAAAACTTCTAGCTGTTGCATATTTAGCATAGTAAACAGGGTTAGAACTATTTTTCTTAGCAACAATATCTAAGTCAAAATCCATATGACTTGAAGCAGTTTTTGATGAAAGCATATATCTTAAAGAATCTTTACCAACTAATTCTAATAAATCAATTAGTCAAACCGCGGTACCGCGACGTTTAGACATTTTGTATTCTTTTCCATCTTTAACAAGACGAACCATTTGAATCATATCAATATCAAGGCAATCACTTGGTGCTCCCAATAATGAAAGTCCCGCTTGCATTCTCACAATATAACCGTGGTGGTCTCCACCTCAGAAGTTAACCAATTTATCCGCTTTACTTCTTAACAAACGTTCTTGGTGAGTTGCTAGATCTGGGGTTATGTAGGTGTAGTCTCCTGAAGATTTAGTTAGTACTCGATCCTTGTCATCATTAAACTGAGTTGTTTTTAATCATAGGGCCCCATCTTTTTCATAGGTTGCTCCCATTTTTTTGTAACTTTCCAACATTTTTTCAATTTGTTTTTCATCATACATTGCTTTTTCAGAAGTATAATGTTCAATTTCTACTCCAAAATCATTTAATTGCTTTTTAATTATGTCCAAGAAGAATTTAGTTGACTTAGTTTTAAATAGTTCCATAACTTCATCATCATTAATTTTTTTATCCTCATAGCTAATGTTTTTAAACTTATCTCCATATTCAGCCACAAACTGCTTTGCAACAAATTCGTACGCCTCTCCTGAATATGAATCTTCGGGTAATTGAGCATTAACTCCAAGTTCTTTTAAATAGTGAACAAAGACAGTAATCGCTAAAATATTAATTTGATTTCCTGCATCATTTGTATAATATTCAGTTTGTACATTAAATCCTGCAAAACTCAAAATTTTGGCCACCGAATCACCGATAGCACCATTTCTAGCATGACCCACATGTAAATATCCAGTTGGATTTGCTGATACTAATTCTAAATTATATGTAAAGTTCTTTTTAGGACCTGACCCAAATTTTTCCTTTGATTTTAAAACCTCTTCAACAACTTTGGCAATTTGTTCTTGCTTTAGATTGATATTAATAAAACCAGGACCAGCCACACTAACTGATTCAAATTTTTTAGAGGCCAATAACTTGTCAGCTACTTGGGCTGCAATATCTTGGGGCTTCTTTCTTAATTGCTTAGCTGCTGCTAAGGCTACGTTAGTTGAAAAATGTCCGTTTGTTTCATTTCTGGGGTTTTCAATTACTGGACTGACATCCAATTTTAACTCTTTTAACACTTTTTTTAACTCGTCTTGAACGATTAACATATTTTTACTCATTTTATATTACCTCTTCTCTTTTTCTATTAATTAATGACTTGCTTCTTTTCAGAAGTTGCTTTTATTGGTTTTGAATTAACATCTAAATTATAAAATCTGGTTTCAAAGTCTTGAAACTTTTTATATAACTTAGCGAATTTAATTTTATCGTCCTCGATTTGCTTTTTAAGTTCTTTAATCGACCTATTACTTTTTGTTAACTGATAATGGTAGTGGGCAATTTTCTTGTATTGTCTAACTAAATTATAAACGATATATGTAAAGAAGTAAAACAAAAATAGACCTCAAACTATCGGTAGGCCGAACAAGATAACTTTTTTGGTAACTTCTGATTTGGCAAACAATTCTAAAAATAATAATATAGCACTAAATGAAATCGCTAATGAAAATAATACCAAAAGTCATATTGTCATTATTTTAAACGAACGAAAAACCTTAGATTTTTTTAATATATCACTCCCCGATTCAGAAGGTTGATTAAATAACGATTTAGTCTCTTGTGAAAAATTGATGCGATATTTTTTAGGATTTTTAGAGCTGCTTGACCCATTTAAACCATCGGTGTTGTGATCAAAGTTATCAAAACTATTAATAAATACTTCAGTTTCTGCTGTTTTACTTTGTAAATCCAAGGCAAGCCGATTTTTGTCCTCCATAATTGTTGGTTTTTCATTTTTAGCTAAGATATCAATATTGCGAATCCTCATAGTTGTTGGTGCAAAATCATCTTCTTCTTCAACTGGATTCAATTCCGCATCATTGGTAATTGAAATCGGCTCCACAAAAGTTGTTTTAAAAGCTGTGTGGTTATTTGTCACTCCAGTATAAGTAGTTTTAGAATTTCCATTGCGTAGAGTATTTTCTTGTAATCGCTTTGGGATAAACTCGGATGTGGTGGTATCTAAAGCTGATTTTAGTTCTGCTATACTATCGTTAACCGATGTTGGGGTTTGATCTAAATTGGAATTAACTGAATTTTGGGAAATATTGTTAATTGTGAGAGATTTTGAACTGCGAGATTTGTCAATGTTTATATGAGATAACTGGTTTTTATTGATTAAAAGTGTTTTTTGATTAATCAAATTCTTGATTTCAAAAAAAGTATCACTGTTTTGTTGGTCTAACAAAATCTCTTTTTTATTTAGTATGACATAATTTTCATTGTGATAAGACACAACCATTCCGATTTTAAAGTCCATAATTTCCATCCCTTTAACTTTAAGTATATATTAAGTATTGACATTTTTTCAAGTTTATTAATCAAAAAAACGGAAAATTAAAAAAACCAAATTAAATTTGGTTTTTTTAAATAGTCATTATGTCTTTTTCTTTATCTTTGGTAACAGTTTCTAATTTAGCAATAGTTTCATCTGTTAGTTTTTGAATCTTGGTTTCTAAATCTTTAACTAAATCTTCTGGAATTTCCTTAGATTTTTTGGCTTTATCCATTGAGTCACGACGTTCGTTTCTAACTCTAATTTTGAAAGTTTCTAGCTCTGCTTTAAGTTTTTTTACCAAGTCTTTTCTAATTTCCTCAGTTAAAGCTGGAATATTAATTCTAATCAAATCAGCTTCTGAAATTGGGTTTAAACCTAAATTAGCCTTATTGATTCCTGCCACAATCGCAGCTATTTGAGAACGATCATATGGTTTAATAACCAATTGTTGAGGTTCGGGTGCTGAAATTTGTGCTGTTTGAGCAATTGGAGTCATTGATCCATAAGCATCAACCATAACTGAGTTTAACATTGACGAGTTAGCTCTTCCAGTACGTATTTTTTTTATATATTCGTTATAAGCCTCTACTGTCTTATTCATATTGTTTTTTGTATTTTCTAAAATTGTGTTGTGCATTTTTTTCTCCTTATTCGATGATTGTTGATTCTATCTCACCATGAGCAACTTTTATAATATTATCTTTACCATTCATATCGAAAACCTCGATTTTTAATTTGGCATCTGCTGAAAGTGTCGCTGATGTTAAATCCATTACTCGAAGTTTTTTATCAGCAACTTCTTGATGAGTTAATTTGTTCAAGAAAACAGCTTTTGGGTTAGTTTTTGGATCCGAATCATAAACTCCTTTAACTCCATTTTTAGCCATTAATAGCGCATCTGCTTTAACTTCGATTGCTCGAATGCTTGCTCCTGTATCTGTTGTGAAATAACTAAATCCAGTTCCCCCGGTAAAGATTAAAATATAACCTTCGCTTAGTTTATCACGAGCTTCGCGATAATTGTATGGTGTGGTAACTGTTTTAATTTCTAATGAAGAATAGACTCTAACTTTTTCGTATCCAAGACTTTTTATAGTTGCCTCTAAAGCCAGTCCGTTCATAATAGTTGCCATCATTCCCATGTAGTCACCATTGATTCTATCCATACCTAAATTGCTAGATAAATTACCTCTTCAAATATTTCCCCCACCAACAACAACAGCTATTTGTAGCCCTTCTTTTACCAAAGAAATTATTTGTTTAGCGACATCTTGTACTTTTTCTTGATCATAGATATCCTTACCCTTTAAGGCCTCGCCGCTAATTTTTAATAAAATTCTCTTATACTTTAAACTCATTATTCTACCTCTTTTTATTATTATATCAAAAAGAATTTACTATTTGTATGTAATACTTTTATATTTGTCCTTAAATAAGCTTAAATTTGAACAAATTAAAGGAACCACTATCAAGAATACAACATAATCAACTATGGTATTTATTGAATTAAAAACTAAAGAATAAGTTCATGCATTGAAACCAGGTCATGGAAATGTTGACCAAAACATTACCCCAGCAATTACTCTTGAGAAGTAAATTCACAAGATTGGGGCACTAATGAATAATATGAAGTCAAGTTTTCGAAATGAGTTAGAATCATTTCTGCTTGGCTTTATTAGTGCTGCAAATGTGATTCCAATTGGAGGCACTCAATAATCAAAGATGAACTGAGGAACGTTTATAATGAAAGTTCCTGGGAAAAACCATTCAAAGCCACCACAAATGACTGAGCAGACTAAAACCTTTGTCCAATCACATATAAAAGCTAGAAAAAACAGCGGGATGAACTTAATTGTAATGGTGATAAAAAATGGCAATTGGGGAACTAATGAAGAGACAAAGCCTAAGGCAAAATAAAGAGCAAAACACAAAGCAATAAAAACATAGTCAAAAATAATTCACTTTTCTGGCTTAAAACTGAAAAACGGTATTGTTTTTTTATCCTTCATTAAAACCATTGTGAATGTATAGAAATCGATGGTAAAGATACCAAAGAAAAGGAGTTGACCCTTAAATGAGTGTTGGTAGGTAAATAATAAAAGCAACTTCAAACTCTGGTTAAGTAAAACAAAAACATTTATTAAAAAAGCTGTAATAATAATCAGACTAATTCTTCCCGAAAAATTATTATTTTCAATTTTTAAAGATTCTTGAATTTTGAGAACTAAAAAAACTGTGGCAACGATTGCTAATACTTCCACAATCAAACTAATAATAGCACTAATTACAAAATTGGTTAATGAAAAATACTTTATTTTATAAAAAGCGTCAAAGTTCTTTTTTATCGGTAATTTTTTATTTCCTAGCACACTCATAATTCAACCTCAAGACAATAATATTTTACCAAAGAAAAATAAAAAAACCTTTTAAAGGGTTTTTTTAAATATTAATTAGAATCTTTTTCATCTTCTGGTTTAGTTGTTTTTGGTTTGGTTGTTTTTGGTTTAGTTGTTTTTGGTTTAGTTGTTTTTGCCTCTGCTTGAGGTTCAACTTCATCTGAACTTTTAAAATTATTCAACTTGTTTTCGGTTGCCAACATCGCAGTATTTGCTGCATCTAGTTCTGATAAAACAATTGAAAGACTTTCTACTCTAATTTTTTGACCTGTCATTTCTGCGTTTTCTAAAACAAATTGTCCAATAACTGTTGATTTTCTAAATTTATAAGTTTTAAAGTTTGATCTTCCTTGACGGTAAACAATTGAAACAATTCCCAATTTGCTATCATCAACTACAGTTACAACTTTTGCATATGGTAAATTTTCACCAACAAGTTCAAAAGTGTTTTCTGAGAATCCAGCTCCAAATAAATGAGCACAAATTATTAATAATGCAAACATTACAATAATCATACCCAATGCTGGGAAAATGATACCAAATAAGATAGTGTTATTTGCTAAATCTGGTTTATCAACAAAAACTGTTGAAGCGTTGAAAAATAATATCATCGCTGTTAAACCTAGAGCTATGGCAATCACACCAACTATTCCAACAGTAATAATTAATGTTTTGTTAAGATAATTTTTACTTGCTTTTTTATTTTTGAACTTCAATAAGTATGTTCCAAAAATTGAAAACAATATAACCGTAATTATTACGACAATAAACGACATAATTAATGGTGAATTATTATCTAACCTACCATCTACAAAACTAGCCAATAAATTCATATAACTAACCTTTTAATTGAGCCGCAACTTCTGCTGCAAAGTCTGTTACAACTTTCTCAATTCCCTCTCCAACTTCGAAACGAATCATTTTTACTAATTTTGATTTTTTAGATTCAATAAATTTACCAACTTTGAATTTATCATCAACAACATAATCTTGTTCTAATAAACTAACTTCAGCTAAACGTTTGTTCAATTTTCCTTGAATCATTTTTTCTTTAACTTCAGCAGGTTTATTTCCAAAATCACTTGTCTCCTCAATTACTTTTAATTCTTGTTTTTTAAAGTCTTCAGGAACTTCGTTTGAAGACATATATTTTGGCGACATTGCAGCTACGTGCATACAAACATTATATGCATCTTCTTTTGCAATAGTTCCTTCAAAACTTAATAAAACTGAGATTCTTTTATTTGCATGGTTGTAAATTGAAACTACATTTTTAGATTTGCTAATTGCTTCAAAACGACGGAATTCGATTTTTTCACCGATTGTTGATGTTAATTCAATCATTTCCTCTTTTACTGTACGATTATTAACTTTAACAGATAAAGCTTCTTCAGTATTTTTAGCATTAGAAGCTAAAAGAACTTCTCCCAC
The DNA here is from genome assembly GCF_964019765.1 of Spiroplasma endosymbiont of Panorpa germanica. Taxonomy (NCBI): domain Bacteria; kingdom Bacillati; phylum Mycoplasmatota; class Mollicutes; order Entomoplasmatales; family Spiroplasmataceae; genus Spiroplasma; species Spiroplasma endosymbiont of Panorpa germanica. The sequence continues at coordinate 824,362 of NZ_OZ026461.1, forward strand.
CGCATTAATAGCATTTAAAAATTTTTCATTTTGAGCAACGAAGTCTGTCTCTGAATTAACTTCAAAGATGATTGCTTGCTTGTCATTTTCTTTAGCAACTGTAATTCCTTCAGCAGCAACACGATCAGATTTTTTAGCAGCTTTGGCTAATCCATTTTCACGTAATCACATAATAGCATCATCTATTACTCCGTTAGTTGCTTCTAAAGCTTTTTTACAATCCATCATTCCTGCGCTTGTAATTTCGCGTAATTCTTTAATTAGTTGTGGTGTTACTTTACTCATTTTAACTTCCCTCTCTATTCTTCTGTTTTTTCAGGTTTTGATTCCACTGATTTTTCTTCGCTTTTTGGCGCTTCTGAGTTTTCAGGTTTTCTGTCAAATTTAGGTCTTGGTTTGAATTCACCATTATTTTGGTTACGGTCGTTACCAAAACGTCCGCGACGTTCTCCTTCAACAAATTCTTTTTTAGGTGCTACAAATTTCAAAGTAGTTGGTTGCATTTTTACTTTAGCAGCATCAGCCCATACTTCAACAATGTGGTTTACAATTACGTTAATTGCTTCAGGTAAATCATCATTACCTGGGATAATGTAATCAACCATATCTGGATCCACATTTGTGTCACAAATTGCTATAACTGGAATTCTTAGTTTTCTAGCTTCTTTAACTGCGATTTCATCAGTTTTAGGGTCAACCACAAACATTGCGGCTGGCAATTTATGCATTTGTTTAATCCCTCCAAGAGTTTTTTCAAGTTTTTCTTTTTCTTTTTTAATTAAAACTTGCTCTTTTTTCGGTCTTAATGCTAATCTACCTGTTTTTTCTTCATTTTCAATATCTCATAGAGCTTTAATTCTAAGTGAGATAGTTTTCATGTTTGTTAGAGTTCCCCCTAATCATCTTTGGTTAACAAAGAAGTTTCCACTTCTAACAGCAGCATCCTTAACTGCAGCTTTACCAGAACGTTTAGTTCCTACGAAAATAATTTTTTCACCTTTGGCTCCGATGTTTGTAACCAATTTTCTAACATCCTCTAATCTTCATAGAGTTTGTTGTAAATCGATAATATGGTTTTTATTTTTGGCTCCATAAATGAATGGTTTCATTTTAGGATTTCATCTTTTTGTTTGATGACCGTATTGAGCTCCAGCTTCTCAAAGCTGTTCTCTTGTAATTTCTTTTGACATTTTAAAATGTTCCTTTCGTTAAACTTCCATTTGGTTCGAAATCTGACCACTAATATTATTTAGCACTCGACCAGAAAATTCCCAGATGTGATTAAATACCCTTAGATACAAATCCTTTTAATTATAGCCGATTTTACACATATAAATCAACAAAATATTAAAAAACACCTCAAAATGAGATGTTCGATTTTTATATTTTTGCCAGTTTAACAAGAGATTTTGTGTAAATCTCTAGCATTTTTTCTAATTCTTGAATTTTTATCGATTCATTGTAAGCGTGCATTGATGAATTTTCTAAATCAAATTCAGCTCCAAAAGCAACTACATTTGGCATCGATTTGGCAAAAGTTCCCCCACCAATGGCAGCGGGCGGAGTTTTCAAATCTCCTGTAACTTCTTGATAAACACTCATGATTTTTTTAACTAAGTCGGATTCTTTACTCATATAAACCCTAGGTTCAATCGCCACTGTTTTGTAATCCAGACCGTTAGTTTTTAAGTAGGTTTTTAAAACTTGAACTATGTCCTTTTCAACTTCCTTATGAACAGGAATTCTAAAATTAATAGTCATTCTTTGGGAATCCTTTTTAAAATCAAAAATTCCCAAATTAGCAGTTAATTTTCCTGACTCATCGCTTAGATCGCCAAATATTTGCTTTAATTCAAAATTTTGATGAAATTGAAGAGCTATAAGTTTAGTTCAATTATCTTTAATCCCTGCTTCAAACATGGCCTTAAACAATCAAGTACCGGCATTTATCCCTCTTTCAGGGAGACTTCCGTGAGCTGAAATTCCCTCAACTATTAAAAGTTCATTACTTATTTTATTGTTTATTTTATTTTCTTTTAAGTACTTGCTAATGATTTCTTTTTTAGGGCCTTGATAAGTGACAACGTCGTTGACAACATTGTAAGCATCTCCACCCTTAATTTCATAATCCAATTGTTCGCTACCTAAAACATCACAATCTAAAATTCATTTTTCTGCATAAACAAGTGGGAATTGACCATCTGGGGTATAACCGATGTCAGCCAACTGTTCGTGTTTTACATAGCTTTGCATGCACTCCCAAGTTGTTTCTTCTGCCAAACCAAACACCAAACGGATTTTGTAGTCTGGAATAAATTTGTTATCCATTAAATACTTAACTGCAAAGATATTCATTATTGTTGGACCTTTATCATCAAGGGCTCCACGACCAAATAAAACTCCATTTTCAACTTTAGGGTCAAAAGGGTCAAATTTTCATTGCTCTAAGTTGCCTGGTGGAACAACATCTAAGTGACAAAGAATTGCTAAAAGTTTTTCTCCATCACCATAATCTGCATAGCCATATTTATAGTCTTCGCCAACTTTGGTTTTAAATCCTAACTGGTTACAAGAACTTATGATGAAATCTAAAACCTTACTTACTCCAATACCAAATGGTTTTTTTGGTTGAGAATCTTGCAAGTATGACGGGATTTTAATACATTCTTTTAGCATTTCTAAAGCTTTTGGGAAATAGTTATCTTTTAAATTTTTATTATCAACTTTAAGCATTTTTTACCTCTTTTTTATAATTCATCTGTTTTTTCTGGATCTGGACCTAAACGACGTTCAGGTTGAAGATTATTAATAACTTTAATTTCCTCTTCTGTTAGAGCAAAACCTTCGATGTCAAAGTTTTGTTCAATTCTTGAATTGTTTGATGACTTTGGAATAACAATAATTCCACGGTCTCAAGCTCAACGTAAGGCAATTTGGGCAGGTGTAGCATTGTATTTCTTACTTAGGTCCACAATAACATCTATTTTAGAAACCTCTCCACGCATTATTGTTTGTCATGATGTTACTGCAATATTGTTGTCATGGCAAAAATTAACCAAATCAATACAAGGCAATTGGGGGTGTAATTCTATTTGATTAACCATCGGGGTGATTTTTGAAATTTCAAAAAGTTTTTTCAATTGGTTTATTGTAAAATTTGAAACCCCAATTGCTCTAGCTTTCTTGTCTGCGTATTTTTGTTCTAAAACTTTGTAAGTTTGCTCCCATCCTGGGGAAAATCAATGAATTAAACATAAGTCAATATAATCAGTTTCCAATTCGCTCAAAATTCTGTCAAAGGCAGCTTCGGGGTTATTGAAATCTGTGATTCAAATTTTAGAAGTTATAAAAATTTCGCTTCTTGGTATTCCTGAATCCTTAATAGCCTTAGCTATTATTTTATGGTTATTATAGAATTGAGCTGTGTCAATATGGCGGTAACCAACTTTTAAGGCGTGTTTAATAGCTTCTAAAGTTTCCTTCTCATCTGTCATTTTGTAGGTTCCCAAACCAAATTGCGGCATAAGCACTTGATTGTTTAATACTTTTTTGTTTTCCAAAATTTTACTCATAATAATACCTCTTTTCTGTAAATAAAAAATTATATTCCGCGTGCTTTTCGAATAGTATCGTATGCGGCATTTATTTTAGCCATCTTTTCTTTTGCATAGACTGAATCGTTCACATCGGGGTGATATTCTTTTGCTAGTTTTAGATAAGTCCTCTTTAAATCCTTATCCCCAATTTTTTCACTAACTCCCATCATTTTATATGCTTGGGCTAACTCGTTTGTTTGATTATTTGCGAAGCCTTGATTATAGCCTTGCCTTTGATTATTTTGGTTTGTACGTTGTCCTTGATTAAAACCTTGATTATGAGCTCCAGAGAAAAACGAATTAATATTTTGAAATAGATTTTCAATCATCTTATTGATGTCATTTGTAGCGTTATTAATAACTTCATCACATCGACGTTTGTTATAGTCCATAATTATTTTTGAAGAGTCCGCGATTATCTGTTCAAAGTTTCCTGCAGGAAAAATGTCACTAGCGTTTAATCCCAAACCTTTACCAATGAAGGAAGGCATTATTTTGTTACAAAATTGTTCCAAAAAAACTTCCCTAGTTCTGTCTAAATAGTTATTATAATACTTTATATATGTAATATACTTGATTTTAATTGGACTGTTCATTTGAATTTCATCAAATTTTGAAAGCAATCGACTTTCTTGAGTTGATCAGTCCAAAAAAAGTTTCTCAAATGAATCATAAATTTGTTCAAGTATTTCAGCACCCTTGGCACGATCACCTGTTTTTTCAAATAAAAATTTCTCAGTTAGATATAATTTGGTTTGAAAAGGATATTTATCAAACTTCTCTTGGGAATTAAAATAGAAGATATCTACTGGTTCTGCTACTTTTTTTGACTTCATGTTTTTGCGAAAAAGTCTTGCAAACGAAGTATTTCGATTGTGTCAGGAAGACTTAAGAAAAGCAAATAAAAAAAGCAAAATTGACATTACAAATATTGCCAAAAGTAAGCTACCCAAAATCGAAAATAGTCAAGCCATAAATAAAATCACCTTTCATATATTATAGCCTATTTGAAAATAAAAATAAGCACTCAAGAGTGCTTATTTTAATTCTTTATTTCTGCTGGAATAACAACCGCTCTTGTGCGATCTTTTCCAAATTTTTGATATTTAACGATACCTGAAACTAAAGCGAATAGAGTGTCATCTCCACCACGACCAACATTTTGACCAGGGTGAATTTTTGTTCCTCTTTGTCTAAAAATGATTGAACCCGCATTAGCAAATTGACCGTCAGCTTTTTTAGCTCCCAATCTTTTTGATTCAGAATCTCGACCGTTTCTTGTTGACCCTACTCCTTTTTTAGAAGCAAAGAACTGTAAACCTAATAGAAAACGCATATTAATCGACCTCCTTTAAAGTAATATTTTTTGGATATTGAAATTCAATTGTTTTTAATTGTAAAATCATAAACTCACAAATCAATTGAATATCCTTGTTTGATAAATTATTAATTTTAATAATAACCTCATTATCTAAAACTTCTAAATTAGTCTCGCTTTGAAACAGTTGGTCTAAACCGTTCAAGGAACCGTTTATAATAGCTGATACCCCAGCGCATACTAAGTCTTTTCCAAATTGATCTGCTTGCGCGTGACCCTTAATGGAAATGTTCTCGTAATTTTGGTTGTTTTTTTTGATTAAAACTTTAATCATTATAATTATGCAGCCTCATCATTTGATGGACTAGCAGCTTTTGAAGAACCTTTGGCTTGAATAGAATCAATTTTAACTTTTGTAAAAGGTTGGCGGTGCCCGTAAACTTTATTTACATTCTTTTTCGGGTGGTATCTAACAACACGTAATTTTTTCTCTTTACCTTGTTTGATAATTGTCCCTTTTACAGTAGCTCCATTTAAATAAGGTGTTCCTACTTGACCATCGATCATTAGGATTTCATTAAATGTGAAAACAGAACCTTCTTCTCCTAAGATTTTTTCAATAAAAATTTCATCACCGGGTTGAACTTTAATTTGTTTTCCCCCTGTTTTTAAAATTGCAAACATTTCTAAAATCTCCTTCAGTATAGACTCGCCTTGTACGTGAGTTTTAAACTTCTTTATAACGCACAAAAGAGCGGTTGAAACTGTCAACCTCATTAATTATATACACTTGCAATAATTTTTGCAAGGCATTAAATTAACATTTTATATTAAACTAGCAGCTTCTTCATCCACAATAACAGTTACATCTTTGTGATTTTTTAGTACTGTACAAGGTCAATTAATTGATATATTTCCGTTTACCAGCTGTTTTATGGCTTCAGCTTTATTTTTTCCAATTGCAATTAAAACGATTTTTTTAGCGCTCATTATTGAATTTAGACCCATTGAAATTGCTTGTTTTGGCACTTCATCAATTGAGGCAAAAAATCTTGAATTAACATCAATTGTTTCTTGAGCTAAGTCTACAATTGAAGTCATTGAATCAAAACTTGTCCCTGGTTCATTAAAACCGATGTGGCCATTAGTTCCAATTCCTAGTAATTGTAAATCAATTCCTCCATTTTCAGCAATTAATTTATCATATGCTTCTGGGCTTTTGTTGTTTATCCCGTTTGGAACGTGTGTATTTTTAATGTTAATATTCACTTTTGTGAACAATTTTTCGTCCATAAAATAACGATATGATTTTTTATGTGTTGGCTCTAAACCTACATATTCATCTAGGTTGAAAGTTTTCACCTTTGATCAGTCTGTCTTATTTTTTTTAAAATCTTCAATTAAATACTCATAAGTTGACTCTGGAGTACTTCCTGTTGCTAATCCCAAAACTATATTTGGATTTGAGTGGATGTTTTCTAAAATGAATTCAGCTGTCATTTTTCCCACTTCTTTGTTGTTTAAAACTTTAATTACTTTCATAAATTCCCCTTTGTTATAGAATAATATTACCTTTTTAATCCTAATTAAAAAAGGGGTTTTCTCACTTTTTTAAAAAACTATTAAATTATTATAACTAGCGTTCAAACTTTCGGCTTTAATTTTTTCTGAGTTGTCCCAAGTTGTTGAAAAAGCCTTAGTTTTATAACTCCCTGAAACCGCATTTGTGCCGTGCATAAACATGAAAGTAATCCCAGCAATTGTTGAAATTAAGTCAGTGACACCGCTAATGATGCTTCCGATTCCAGAAAAAACCGCTCCACTTAATCCTGCCCCAGCAATAACCTCGCTACATTCAAGAAAATTCAATTCTTTAATAATATCACCCCGAATTAAATTCGTTTAAAATAATGTCCGACCCTATTTTTTATGAAATAAGTCGTATAATTTATTTTTATTTAGACCAAAATCCTTAGCAACTTTGATAATAGCTGATTTGGTATTTAAACCATTATTCTTTTCAAGAATTACCTTTTGAATTTGCTCTTCATCACTCATTGAATCATTATTATCACTAATTTGAGGAATTATAGTCACAACAAATTCCCCCTTTTCAATCAAGAGATTCTGATTTAAGTACTCATTAATTTCGCTCCCAATCAATCAAACAAATTCCTCATTTATTTTGGTAATTTCACGAGCAATAACAATTTTGGATTGTGGGCCAATATTTTGAGATAGAAATAATAAGGTTGACTTTATTCTATGAACCGACTCATAAAAAGTGTATGCTGTATTTTCTTCAAAGCCTTTGATTATCAATTCCTGATTACTTTGTTTTTGATCCCAAAATCCCAAAAAGACATTTTTGATACCAACAAACCCCGAGACAATCAGAGAATGAATATATGCAGGTCCAACATTAACTGGTGCTAAATTAAAATCATCAAATATGTCTTCTTCAAAAAGACGTGAAAGTAAGTGAGCACCTGGATCACAAATCAAAGGTACCCCAGCATCTGAAATAATTGCTATATTTTTATTTTGATTAATAGAGTCTTTAATTTTATCCAAACGACTTGATTCGTTAAATTTATGAAATGAGAAAAGCGACTTTTTGATTTCATAGTGATTCAAAAAAATACTACTTGTTCGGGTATCTTCACAATAAATTTCATCCACTGATTTTAGAGTTCGAATCGCTCTAAAACTTACATCTTCTAGGTTTCCAATCGGAGTTCCTACCAAAAATATTGTTGGTTTTTTGTTCTTAAAAGTCTTCTGTATTTTCATAAATCCTCCAATAAAAAAACCTAATATGTTTATTAGGTGTAATTAAATATTTCAATTATTTCACTGATTTTATAGTAATTTTGTAAGGTTCACGAACCTCTCTTACTTCAACAGTATCTCCGATTGAAAGTCCCAAAATAGCTTTGGCTAATGGAGACTCGTTTGAAATCATATTTTTAAAGGGGTCAGCTTCAATCGCACCCACAATTTTAAACTCAATTTCTGTTGAATTTTTAAGATTTTTAACAGTTACTACGCTACCAATTTTAACATCTCCAACACTTTTTTTAGTGCTGTCAATAACTTTTGCTTTTGAAATCATTGTTTCGACTTCTTTAATTCTAGCCTCAACCTCAGCTTGGCGATTTCGAGCTGCATCATAATCAGCATTTTCGCTTAAATCCCCTTGAGCACGAGCCTCAACTAATTCTTTAATAACATCTTTTCTTACTACGTTTATTAAGTTATCTAATTCTTTTTTTAAGTCTTCTAGACCCTCAGCAGTTAAAATAATTTCAGTTTTATCTATCATATAATTCCCCTTTTTATTAACTATAACATTATATACGATTATTAAGCAATTTTAACAATTTTATCGGAAATCAGTATATGTTTTTATCCACACTTATTTTGTGGATAACTTACTTTAAATTTTCTATGTAGTCTATCAAATTATTATAGGCTTTTGGATTTTTAACTATTTTTTTTAACTCAATCTTGTCGGCCTGTTTTAATTCCTCTAAAGTGGGGTAAATGCTGCGTATTTTGTTTACAGTAACTTGTCCAATTAATGGTATTTGGGCTAAACCATCTTTTACCAAAGCGTTAGATTGATTATTCCTAAATCCTGAAATTGCAAAGTTATGCACACGATCTTGCATTTTTTTTAAAAAGTTGAAAAGTTGGCTTTGTTTTGAAATGATTAAATCTTGTTTGTTTAAGTCCAGAATATGGTCAGTATTATGGTGTTGGTCCTTCACTAATCCAATCACCGGGATTTGTAAATCTAATAATTCCAGTTGTGATTTAATTGCATTAACCTGAATAATTCCCCCATCGGCAATTATTAAATCTGGTAATTCTTGTTGCTCGCGTAGTCCTCGTTGAAAGCGTCGGTAAATCATATGCTGGAATCTTTGATAATCTCCTTTTTTGGGAATATCAATATTGTACTTTCTAAAGTCGTTAAAACTAGGTTTACCACCCTTGAAAACTACCATAGCTCCAATAACAAATTCGTCCAAGATATTTGCCACATCGAAGATTTCGATATGTTGTGGATAATTTGGAAGTTTCAAAGTTTCTTCAAGATTTTTTAAGATAGTTACTTCATTGTTCAAAACTATTGTTTTAGCAAGTTTTGATTGGCGTAAGGCTTCCTTAGCATTTATCAATGCCAGATTTAATAACCTTTTTTCAGTCGGACTAACCACAGTGGTAATCTTACCATTATAATTATTGGAAAATTCTTCAACATTTAAAGAATCGTCCACCAGGATGAAATCGGGAAGCATGTTTTTTGCATAAATTTGAGATAAATAAGACTCATGTAATTCATTTAAATTTTGACCTTCAAATTCTCCAACAAATTCATCTTTAAAAACCAATTTTCCTTGTCTGTAAAAAAGAATAGAGAAAGCAATTTTGTCTTCCTCTACGAAGAAAGCGATGACATCTTGATTTAAATTATCATTGAGTTCCACTTCCTGCTCGACTCTTGAAAAGTTTAAATGCTCAATCAGTTTTTTGATTCTTCCAGCTTCTTCAAATTGAAGATTATCAGCTGCTTGAATCATTTTACTAGTTAACTTATTTTTTACCTCTTCACTACTACTTCTAAAAAAATCATCAACATGATTGATTTTGTCTTGGTAATATTCTCAATTAACTTCTTGAAAACAAGCTCCCGAGCACTGTTGGATGTGATAATACAAGCAAGGTTTACCCAAATTTCCCAAACATCTTCTTAAAGGATAAATCCTTTGCAACATCTTCAAAATCTCTCTAGCACTAGTCCCATCAGGAAGAGGTCCAAAACTTTTCAAAGAGTTTTTATCATACTTTCTTAAATATCGGTATTCTGGATCGGGCTCATTTGTGATCACAATATAAGGATATTGCTTATCATCATTTAAAACAATGTTAAATCTAGGCTTATATTTTTTAATTAAATTCTGTTCTAGAATTAAAGCCTCTTGCTCATTTTCTGTAATAATAGTTTTTATTTCATGGATGTTTCGAACAAGCTGCATTGTCTTTATCCCACTTACTTTTTTAAAGTAACTTGAAACTCTACGACGAAGTCTTTTGGCTTTTCCCACATAAATAACTTTTCCCAAATTATTATAAAACAAGTAGCAGCCTGGATTTTCTGAAATTAGACTAAGCTGCTCTTCAACATTCTTCATTAGATTTCCTCCTAAAACTCAGAGATTTGGCTTAACTTTCTAAGAGTTCTTTTATAATTACTTAAATCCTCAGGATCTAAATTTCAAACCGCACTAAAGTTTTTCAAAATCCCCATATTTGGACTTTTACTTAAAACTAAAGCATGAAAACGCGTTTTACGTTCGATTTGTATTTTTTTAATCTCACGATATATTTCATCAGGAATTTCTTCACCAAGAAAATCTGAAATCATTAACACATCAGCATTTTGATACTCGCTAGTTGTCATAATTTCTAAAGCTTTTTGTAATGGTGTGGCAAAATCTGTTCCTCCATCTGAGAAATTCATTGATAAGAAATCGTAAAGTAGTTTGATATCGCTGTGCATTGCTGTTAAATCTAATGAGTTGATATCAGTAGAGAATGTAATTAAATGGATACTACGACGGTTACGATTAGCCAATGCGCCCATCATAATTGCTGTTGCCTTAGAAATCAATTCTGGATTTCCATGCATACTTCCCGAGATATCAATAATAAGTATGATTGGTCCTCGTTTTTGTTCTTGACTTAAACTTCTTTGTTGTTTAATTCTTGAAAGTTCATTTTCATTCATAGTTTCAGTATTTTTGTAATCAAATGTTTGAAATTTTTGTTCCAAATACTTAACCATGAATAATTTTTTTAAGGCCGGTGTTTTTAAATAGGCTAATTCACTAGATAGGATTCGGTCTATATCTGATGATAATTTCATACCCAAAATTTCTTCAGGATAATTTTGTTCTTCTATTTTTTGTTTCTTTTCAAACGATTTTTGAAGTCTTGATTTATCAAACTCTTGTTTTGCACCTGAAAGTTTTCCTAAGATTTCAAAAAGCCTTTTTAAAACAAGGTTGTTCTTAATCTCATCAGCTAATTTTATCATTAATTCCATTTCCTTCATCGAAACTTTAGTAAAATCTAAACCTCAAGCTGGACCATAAATATCTCTTATTGGTTGAGTTGTGTCAATGAAACTAATGAAACCGTTAATGTCACTTTTAATTTCGCGAGCAACTTTATTTGCCCCTTCATTTATGTAAATAAAAATCTCTGATAAAAATTCATCATAAATATCTGATTCCAAAATTTCTATAATGTTATCGAAATTCTCTTTATTATCAATTTCAGTGTTTATTTTTTCCAATTCTTTTTCAACCGCTATTTTATTCGGTTCAAAAAGATCTGTGATTTGAGTTAAAGTCAAGTCAATGGTTGAATTATCAATAAAGTGATTTTGGGATATATTTTTTTCAACCACTTTTATATTGTTGACTATTTTTTCATTAGGTTTTAAATCACTAATTATCTTAGTTCAATGATTATAGAATCCAATGATTGCTTCTCTAATTTTTCTACTCAATAAAAGATTTTCTTCTCCCTTTAAATGAAATAAATAGTCATTGTATTCAGGAAGGGTTTTCAAAAAATATATTTTTTTATCCAAATAATCGTAAGCAAGTTTTTTGGCTTTTTGTGTATACTTATCAATTTCACGATAATAGTTATCAAAATATATTTGAATTTTTTTATTAAAATCTTTTTCTAAATGTGCAAAAATATCACCAGTCGCATAACTGATCAAAACCTTGACTCAATCATCTATTACATCTTCTTTGTAAATGCTTGGTAGGACATCAAAATCATGCAAAAAATAAGACTCATTTTTATGTAAATACTCTCTTGTTTCGTTGTGTTCATAAACAAAGGTGGCGGCATTCATTTTTTCCAAATAATTTAAATCACTTTTAACTTTATTCTCCATCAAAAAGCGATGAATCAAAATTTCAAAATTACTAAATAAAACTTCTAGTATTTCCTTCATTGTTTTTTTCTCAGAAGCGCTGGCTGCCTCAAAAAAATTCTGGTAATATTCTTGTTTGAATCAGTTCTTTTTGAAATTTGAAATTTGTAAAATTAAAGATTCGCTTATTTCAGACTCAATTTTTTGTTTAAAATTAATCATTTAACCAACCATTTTCTGAAGCTTTGCAAACGATTTTTCAAAATCATTTCTAATTTCTACATCTACTCCGTCAATCCCATTAAAAGCTACAGGAAAGAAAACTGAACTGGCCTTTGTTAAAGTACTACGTTCTTGAGAAATTCTCTTAAGAATTGATTTGTAGCGAGTCCCGATTTCTTTGGTATAGTTCCTGTCAGAAAAGTTATTTTTTAAAACATTTTTTACTTGAACCGTTAAAGACTTAATTTCAGTTTCAGCTCAACTAGCTTCATTCTTGATACCAATTTCTTTATTCATTAATTCTTTGTAAATTAAATTGATTTCATTTCTTTCATTAACGGTATTATTATTTAGTTTATTTCATAAAGTATGATTTACTACAAAAGTGTCAACCATCTCTACCTTATCTCTACCAGAACAGTGAGCGCTAACTTTCATTAGTCGAATAACTTTTTTTCAGCGACGATCTGAAATATATATTCCTGTCTTAGCTTCAATATTAGCTTTTAATTTATCAATAAAGGCGATAACTTCTTCTGATAATGTTATGAATTGGCCTTTTTTACCATCAACTACTTCACTAATCTGAGTGATCATTTCTGGGGTAATTAAATCTTCTGCTTGAAGAGTCACATCCAACTTTGCAGGGTTATAATTTACCATTTTCAATATATTGTCAAAATCTTTTATTGGGGTTATTTCATAGCGAATTAAAAATCGGTCATACAAAGCTTCTAGACCTTGGTTTTCTTCGGGAAATTCATTGGAAGCTGAAATTAATAATTTCAGAGGAACGCGGTTTACCTTGTTACCATTTCTAAATTCTTTTTCGTTGATTATTGTTAGTAAGGTATTTTGGATACTTGGACCTGCTTTTCAAATTTCATCAAGAAAAGCTACATCCGCACCTGGTAAATAACCTTCAGTTCTTCTAAAATATTCTCCGTGTGTTAATTTATCTATGTCCAGGGGTCCAAAAATTTCATCTGGTGTTGAATACTTATTCATTAAATATTCAAAGATTTGACCATTTCTAATAATATTTTTGACCAACTTAGCTAAATTGGATTTTCCTAATCCTGGTTTTCCATATAAAAAAATTGACTCTTCTGCAAACAGCGCTAAAAGCGTCAGATGAATTGCCTCATCTCTTTCATATAAATTATTTGTTAAAAAAGTTATTAATTTCTCGATTTTATTTTTCATGTCTACCTCTTTTATTTATTATATATTTATAGGTAATTTAAGTCAAAATACTGCTCAATTTTTCATCTTTTTTTAAGATAGCTTTAATAGCTTCCTTGACAATCAATTTGAAATCAGAATTATCAAAAACAGCAATCCCTTCCATAGTTGTTCCCCCTGGTGAAGTAACCTGTTTAATAATTTCATTAGGTTTTAAATCAGAATTTAAGTAATTTTTGAAAGTTCCTTCAAATACGCTTAAAAATAATTCCTTAACATTTAAATAGCCTAATTCCATTTCAGCAGCTAGATTTTCAAATAGCTCATAGAAATACAAAATCAATGCAGGAGAACTCCCTGCCAAAGCAGCGAATTTTGAAAAATCACTTTCTTCTATTTTGTAAATGGCTCCAAACGCTTTTAAAAGCATCTCGATATTTATTAATTCAATTGGGCTCAATTCTCAACTAGAGCACCAAGCTGTTGCTGACTTATTTACATTAGCATTAATGTTCGGCATTATTCTAATGATTTTTTTAGACCCTTCTTTTAGTAAAAAACTATTAATTTTTTCAATCGACCAAGAGACAACCATTGAAATAATAATTTTTGAGCTATCAACAAAAGGACTGATTTGTCCTAGAACATTCAGCATATCTTTTGGCTTTATTCCCAAAAAAATAACATCTGTTTTTTCCACTAATTCTTTTATACTATTCAGTGGTGTTGTTAAATTATTTTTTAAAAAACTTTCACTAGTTTTTAAATTCCTATTAAATGTAAAAAGTTTGAAATCACCAAGTTTTTTATTATGTTTAATACCTTTAATTATGGCCATTCCCATATTTCCAGTTCCAATAAAACCAATATTTTTAATTGACATATAATTTAGCCCTCATCTCCATTTTCTTTATTCAAGTATATTGTTTTTGAAAAATTAATTTTAAATTGTTTTTTGCTTTCTTCATCTTTTAAAATTCTAATAATAAAAGCTGTTCCAGATTCATTTAGTTGGTGGATGCTTTTTGTTACAATATTAATTTCATCATGAGAAAAGTTATCTGAATCAAGATCTAGTAAAATTATTTCTGGATTATTCAACATAGCTATTAGCAAGGTTATCTTAAACTTTTGAATTTTACTTAATTTAAAAATTTTAACAAATAATAAATCATCTATTTCAAAATAGCGAATTAGCTCCACTAGTTTTTCCTCTGATTCTTTTTTTGTAATTGATTTTAATTTCCCGCAATATGAAAGATAATTTTGCAAAACCATTTTCTCTGGTAGCTTGTTTAAGTCTAAGACATAGCTAATCTTTTTAACTAGAGAGGCTTCAAAAACATTTAAACCATTTAAGAAAATCCCTCCAGATTGAAAATTACTTTGACCTGAAATTATTTTGAGCATATTGCTCTCATCAATGTCAACAAGCTGATTTATAGATTTTTCCATAATATAAAAGGAAATGTTTTCATAAAAAGAAGTTGCACCCCTTTTTTGAGTGATGTTATTTACAATAAGCAACTTTTCCATGAACCTATCTCCTTTTTACTATTTTCTTATGAAATTCTAAATACCCAATTGAAATTGTCAATAATGCCACAGCTATCCAAGTAAAATAAAGTGTTCAAACTGGTACGATACTTTTTTTAAAGCTGTCTATTTTAACCATTCTTTGTGCATATTCATTTACTTGATTTCTTACAATAAATTCCTCAGGTGCGTAGCCTTCTTTAAACTCTACCTTATAATATTTGTTTGCCATTGCGCCAATTTTTGGATTAGATTTGTGATACTCAATTTGATTATTGTATCAACCGAAATTACTCATTAATCAAAATTGAGACATGTAGTTTATACCCACACTGGTTTTTTGTTTTTTTATGTATCGATTAAGATCGGGTTCGTTTCACAAATTAAAATTGTAGTTGTATGCGTTTCTAATCATTGATAACATAGTTCCAGTTAACACTCTTTCACCCGAGGATGAGTTAAACAACAAATGTTCTTTATTAGCGTTATTGTTTTGCAAACTATTATAAAAGAAATCTTCACTATTTGTTTGGTTTAAATCTAAGGGCGATAAACTTGAAGTATTAAAGTATGAGTAATCATTTATAAAAGTGTTTGCGTAATCATAAAACTGTATGATATCTTCATTCGAATAATTTAATGAGAGTGTTTTAGTTTCTCGAATCTCTTTTAAAGCTATTAATATTTGGTCATTATTGAATGGGTTTAATTTTATATCTTTAATATTTTTTCTCTCTAAATTGAATAAAGAATTTTTTCAATCATTCTCGCGAGTCTGAGAGAATTTATTTTCTAGATAATAGTCCCTTAAGCTTTGGTTAATATCATAAAAAACTTCTAAAGGTCTTAATTTCTTAGAAACCATGTCATTTCCTCATTTAATACTGCCGTCAATTATTTCTCAATTTATTTCAAAGTCATTGTTATCTCCAGTCTTTTTATCAATATCTAAAAAAAGATAGTCGTTAAAAACACTAGAATAAAGTTCGTTTTTGTAATCATTCTCAATTTTGCATTCTTGATTACAGCTCTTTAATTTAAATGCATAGTCTCAGAATTCAAATGACTTAATCAAATCTTCAACAAATTCATTAACTTCGCTCAACTCATAAATATCCACAACTGTTTCAATCCCAATAGTTTGACGACTTAAATTTCTAGCTATTAAGTCATCTCTTGGTGAATCCTTTTTTTGAGTAGTTTGAAAGTGCAGGTTAGCACTTAAACCGCTAATTGATAGGGTAATTGCAAACAATGTGGCAACAATGCTTGGAAACAATCATGGCAGTGTCATTTCAAACAATACCATCAACCCAAAAAATAATAGATTTATAATTCCTGCCGTGAAGAAAATTGGATAAAACATTTTTAAGTAAATGTTAAAATTCTCAAAATTTCGGACCAGAACCATTGATACTGTAACGCAGAATAAAGTTAAAATAAAAATGGTCGCTACTCAAAAATTAATGACCATTCTAATCGAAAAAATTTTTCAATTAGAAATAAAACTGGTTCTTTCTAAATTAATAATTTGTTGTTCGAAATGATTATGAAAAAATTTTCTTGAGAATCATGTTTGAAATAACAGAATTCAAAATATTAAAATTGCAATATTTACAATAATTAAAGTCGTCTCAGATTTAAGAGTAGCATCATTTTTGGCTTTGTCAATGATAAAGTAATTAAAAATTAAATTAATTAGAAGAACAAAAAACGAGAAAACAATTAAGCCTCAAGACTTAATTGTTTCTTTTCAAATAAACGCTCTTATGATTCTTGCTTTACTTTTCATTCTTTCTCCTATCTCAAATTAAAAGTATGGTCTCCTAATATTTTTTGCGTAACTCCAACAAGTCTAATTTTTGAAATACTTAACATTGATGTTGTATCATCAAATTCTTTAAGATTAGTTGAAAGATGGACATCTTCATCGATTCCAAAATCCACATCATATTCCCTTTGCCTTTTAACCAGTTCTTTAAAATCTCTTTTAAAGTCCCCAACTGTTTTATTGCTATTTTTAAAAATAATATCTTCAATCTCCTCTTCAAAAACTTGCATGATGAAGTTATATTTTGTTTCATTATTTATTTTAAACTTAGTAGTTCCCTCAAATGAAAAGTTGTAGTGTAAAAATTTTACATCGCCTTCTTTAAAGTTTATATCCACATCTTGGGTAGCTCTAATTCTAAAATCTAAATATGAGCTCTCAAAAGAATTGAATTCCTTGCTAAATTTAAAACTATTATCAATTAATTCATACTTATTTTTCAATTTTGAACTTTGGTCCAAAATTTTTATAACCTCAGCTTTCGCCTGATCTTCTCTGGCAGTAGGCTTTAATTTAATTCCCGAAAAATCACAATCAAAAAAAGTGATTTCGGGATATTCTAAATAGCTCATGTCCTTCTCGTTGACTGTAAACTTCATTTGCTTATAGTCACCGGTTGAGAAATAGTTTTCAACATTTCCAGTAAACTCTAAAATAAATTCACCTGTTTTTGTTTTGCTATCATAATAAATATTTTGTCCCTTATCAGGATAATATTTTCATTTATTATTAATTCTTGGATCTTGATTTAAAGTATTGCTAATTTCTGACTCTATATCTGCCAAAGAATTTCTGTCGCTGCGAATTTGAATATCCCCTAATGAAGTATCTAGAACTCTTTGACTTGCAACTGCATTTTGTGGGTCAGTTCAGTTAATTTCAAAATCAAAATCAAAAACATCATCAGCTTTATATGCCAGGTCGACATCATTTTTAAATTTTATTTTACAACTTCCATAAGGGTTAAATTTATGTGATTTTAAATAGATGATTTCTGTATTACCTGAAAAATATTTATTTTTATCAATGCCGGTGAAAAGCGTTTTTTCAATAGTATCACTTTCGCTACCAAATTTAACCTTTAGATCTCTAGTGAAATCATAATCACCCAGTTGAGTTTGCCCTTTAATTTCAATTCCGTCAACACTTTTTGTAGTAAAATTAAAATTAAAATCGTCGCCCTCTTCACCAAGACCATCGATATCCTCATTTATTGAAAAAAGAAAAAACCCCATACCAAGTTGTTTGTCATAATCCATCGCTTCAAACTCATATTTATCTTTAATGATTGAATTTTGGTCAAGTTGATCGATAAAGTAATCTTGTATTTGTTCCTTTGTAGTTGTGTTATTAACAAAAATATCTGTTATTTTAATATTCAACAAGTCTAAAATCTCTTCATGTTCATCTCAAGGAATTTCTTCATCTGGAACTAAACAAGAAACCACTCCTGAAGTTGGCACTGTAAATAAGCAAATTGCGCCTAATATAGCTGTTAACTTTTTCAAAATACCAACTCCTTTATTTATTTATTTTATCACATAATTTATCAATTGATTTTTGACAAATCTACGTGAAAATGCAAAAACCAGCAATGCTGGTTTTTATTTTTTTACTGAATTAATGATTATTTCTTTTATTTTTGAAATAACTAATTGTCATCCTTCTGGTTTAGGGGTTTTATCAATTTGTTGATCTAAAACTATAAAAGATGTTGATAATAAAATGGTTGATATAAAGATTAGCACCAAAATAGTTATGCTAATTTTTTTAAGCATTCTAGTTTCTTGTTTGAATGTAGCAAAAGACAGGCACATAAAGAAACTTAAAATTGCAATTGAACCGACTCATAATCAAGGATTTAAAAGTGATAAAAGGATTAATCTAATTGGCATTTGGTTAAATGTTATTGTTGTCATTCCAGGTGTGAATTCATCTTCTAACAGTTGTTCTCTTTGTGATTCTCAAAATTGTGAGCTTTTAACTATATTTATTAGGAAGTATCCAATTGTCAATAGTAACAGTATTCCAAACAAAGTTAAAAATATCTTAAAAAAATTTACTTTTTCTCTTAGCATTGCTTACCTTCCTCTTTTATTTACAATAATTATTATACCAACATTATCCAAAAGTGCAATAAAACTTTAAATTTGCTTTTAAAGTAAAAAAAACCAAAGAATTTGGTTTTTTTTACTTTCTAACGAACATTATGGGGGTATAAATACTAGACGAGAAATTAACTCCCTTTTGTGGTTCGTTTATAGCTGATAGTTGTCGTATCTTGCTTTCGCTTTCTTAACTTGATTTATTTTACAAAAAAACCAAAAAAAAGCAAGTAAATTTGCAAAATATTTACTTTGCAAAAAAACTAGCTTTTAAGTCAGTATTTCAAGATATTTTATCTTCATAATTTTTCTTACTGATATAAAGTCAAAAACCATTAACATTTAATTTATTTTCGTTGCAGACCGCGTGGGTAGCAACCAAATTGGAAGTATTTACATTATTAATATTACCGTCCACTCAATCAATGTTTCAACCTTTTAAACCTGGTTCTGGTTCACTTGTATTCATATCTTTAAATTTCATGATGTCATCACAAATGTAACACATTCGCATTTTTTCTTTATCTTGATTATTAAAGCTGACTGAGTTCTCTCAAGCTATATTGAATTTTTCCATATTGTTACCTCATTAATATTATAGCATAATTGATTATTCCAAGAAAACAGAAAACTGATTAAAAATTAAAAAAAACCTAATAAGGTTTTTTTGTTCTAAATAATTAACTATATCGTTAAAATTTATAATAGATTGTTTTTGCAGTACTTTTACTAGTTCTCGTCAGAAAATGGTGTGTCCTTAGCTCTTTTTCAACCAAATGTTCTACCGGTTTTATTTCTTAAAGACTCTGGACCTTTTGTCTGGTAATTTATACAAGCATTTCTTGCTGCCGAGTAAGAGACGTTGTACATATTTACAAGATCTTTTAGGGGAACATTATTTTCAAAATGCTCCTTCACCATTTCTAATTTTTTTTCATAACTCAAAATATTAGACTTATTTCCCTGGTGGTTCGCCATAAAATTACTCCTTTCTTTTTTTACAATCTATTTATATAATAAACGATTTTTTTAAAAATTTAACAATAAGTGCCACTTTAATATAAAAATTAGGCTAATAATTCAAAATTTTAATAAACTAAAATACTAGTTGATAAAAAATAAAATAAGAATAGAATAAATATCAAGGAGGAATTAGTATGAAAAATAAAATTTTAGTAATAAATGGTTCAGTTAGTCCTATTGAAAAATCTTTTTCTGTAGCATTAACAAATCTATTCATAGAGGAATACAAGAAAATTGACCCTCAAGCAGAATACATTCATTTAGATTTAAACAATGAGGAGATGGCACACAAAACTCTAACTAGAGATAATATGGCTACCTACTTTAATGAAAATGATACCTTTAAATACATAAATCAACTGAAGGAGGTTAATAAAGTTATTATTGGCTGTCCTATGAATAACTTCAACGTTACTGGGTTGGTTAAAAATTATCTAGAACACGTTTTATTAGCCAATGAAACATTTTCTTATAAGTATTCAAAAAAAGGCGAAGCAATCGGATTGTTGAAAGACTTAAAAGTTCAAATTTTGACTACTCAAGGCGCTCCTTTTGGTTGATATTTATTTGGTAACCACACCGAGTTTTTAAAAGGAACATGAGAATTTATGGGGGCCAAAGTAAACTCGCCTGTTTTATTTGCAGGAACTAAAATAGCTCCCGTTGATAAACAAAATCCTAACGAAGCTGTCTTACAAGTTAAAGATGAAATCATTAAAGCTGCTAAAGAATTTTAAAAAAATAGACGTAAGTCTATTTTTTTTATGAAGCAATAATTGTAACGGTTTTGAGATTTAAAACCCTTTTCATACCGTAGTTTATTTCAACATTTAGTTTACTAAATCCTGAATTTAATAACATGTTTTTAAATTCTTCAACCCCATACCAATTCAAATTAAATTGTTGAACCTGTGTTTCAACAATTTTATCTGCTTGAAAATCCTCATAAACCAGTTGTGAGATTGTTTTTTGATTAACTCAATCAATCTCCTTAGATTTATTGGTTAATTTTATAACGCGATTATCATCTATTTGATAGTCAAAACTGTGGTCAACACCAGGTTTAAAATTTGTTGGGTAAATTAAGTCTACTACCAATTTACCTTCTTTTGTTAAAATATTTTTAAAATTCTTTAAAATTTCCATTACCTGATTTCGATCTTCAATAAGACAAATTGTGCCAGTTGGCATTAAAATTGCGTCGTATTTTTGAGTTAAACTAAGGTTGATCAACTCGTCGTGAATTAGCAAAGCCTCTTGGTTATACTTAGTTAAATTGTTTTGACAGATCTCTAACATTTCTTTTGAACTATCAATTCCAACCATTTTGATACCCTTTCTCAAAAATGGAACCATCATTCTACCAGTACCGACTCCGGCTTCCAAAATATTTCCAGTATAATTTTTGACTTGATCAAAATAAAAATCTAAATCACCATCAACAGAGTATCCAACCGGCTTTGTCATGTCATAAATCAAACCACTTAAACTAGGATAATAATTTTTCATTTAAACACCCTGAACAATGCTAAGATTTGCAAGAGACTTTGATTTTTTAACTAAATTTTTAATATAGCGACTCATCAAAATAGCATCAATCACTATTGAAGCTGTAAATAAAATTATAAATGTCACGACTCAATAAACATCAAAAAAGTTCTTAATTAAAACCGTAATAAAAATAACATTTAAAAATGCTTTTATAGTTAGACTAGCTATTAGATAAGATATTTTCAAGCGATTTTCTGAAATCTTTTCTTTGCATGTTGGTTCAAGTGATTTTTTTTGGTCTAAATCTGAGATTATTTTTGGTTCTTTTGGTTTGATTCAATGTCAAAATAAGAATGAAAGCGGGATAGTGGCTAAAGAACTTGAATATTGACTGATTGGAAATTCAACAGCCGCTTCGATTAAAAATACTAAAATAATAATTCCAATCACGGCTATCAAAATATCAAACCATTTTGTTTCCTTAAATACAAAAATTTTAACTAATAAAAATACAATTAGCAGTACTGTCGTTGTTGATTTCAAAAATATTTGAATTCAATTTAATGTCTTGGTTAATCTCATACAATTACCCCCAATATTAAAAAGATTATAGCATATTTGAAAATTATATTGAAATTCTACTATTTAATGTCAGCTTCAATATATTTAACCAACTCTTTTAGGGTCGCTTTAAATTTTTTAATCTTTTTGTTTAATGAAGTCGAGTTAATCGGTTCATCCACAGGAGCCATTAAAGACTCATCTTTGCTAATAATAGCCATTTGCATTGACATGATTTGAACTCAAAACGTGTTAGCAAAAATATCTAAGATTTCGTTTAGAATCGAAACATACCCTTTGGTAATAATGATTCCAACCTCAACTTCTTCTTCTAATGATTTAAACTTATCTAAGAAAAGTTTTTCCATAGCCATTGTTGTAGTTTTAATATCTTCAAACCCTTTGGTCCATAATTCTTGAATTTGGCTTTCTGCCTTTTGAATTTGTGACTCTTTTAAAGTTATTTTTAATTCTTTAAGTAAATCTTTTGGCGGACTAAGGCTAATTGTTATTTTATTACCAAAGTAATCTAAAATCACATCTTTCTTCGCGTTTTTAAAAAAGTCTTTGGTTATTTTTTTAATATCTTGTAATTCAGTATGATAACCTTGGTTATCTTGTGAATTTTTCTGGTTGTTTTTAGTGTTATTTTTTTTCGAATTTCTTACTATAAAAATTAGGCCCGTTGCCCCAAAAAGGATCGCTGCAATTCCTATTCCAAGAACAATTCAATACATATCACTCATATTTATGTCCTCCGTTTCTAACAACTCTAAAATTATACATTAATTAAATAGAAAAATTATTTAATAAGCTTATTAAATAATTTGTCATACTCTACTAAGTCATCTCGTCGATTGATTAGTTGATCATAGTTTTCGTCGGCATATTTTTTTTCTTGAATTCATTTTCTGAAAGAATCTGCTGATTGTTTTTCCATTTCTAAATCAAATTTAAGTTTATCAAAGTTAGGTTCTTCTAATAAACTAGGGTCAATGTTTAAACAATAGCTCAAATAAGGTAATTCGTGATTTCGATCCAAATAATCAATTGATCTCTTCATTTGTTTAAATTTTTCAATAACACTTTCAAAAAAATTGCAATTTTGATCGCGTAAATTTAAAGCCTGAGAAAACAAATCTAGCAATTGAGAGTTATACTCTTTTAAAAATTTATAATTATTGGTAATTTGAATTTCGTTGTCACGGATTTTGCTTAAATGATTTTTTATTTCAATTACATTTGAACCAACCCTGGCACGACGCACATCATTGAATTCTGAGTCGGTCTGTTTTGCAAATTTTTGGTTATCTTCTAAAAGCAAGCTGCTTAAATAGTCGAGTTCCTCAATCTTTTGAATTAATTCTTCAACTTGATCACTATTTTTGCTAATAATTTCCAAGGATAATTCAATTTCGTTGTTTAAAATAATGACCGGGTCAAATTTTTCACGAATCTTTGTGAGTGTTTCTTTAGTTTCGCCGTCCAAATATATACTTTGCAGGAAAATCCTCTTAATACTTAGAGCTTCTAAAACGTCTAGTTTGGTTTTATCGTCAATTACTCCCAGTGGGTTTTTTAGATTATCTAATTTAACACTTGCAAAATTGTTTTTTCTCAAAGTTATGTGATTTTCGGTTTTTGAAATACGATTATAGAAATCAATTTCAATTTTTCTATCTTCAAAAGCAGATCTTTGAATTGAAACAAAGCCGATAACATTTCCCGTGCGATCATAATCAAGTCCAAGCGGAATAAAAAATGTCCTTATAGGCACTTTTTTGCTTATCTTATCGATTTTAACTTCATATGAGTAATTAATTTGAAATACTTCTCATGTCTTCATAAAAAATCTCCTTTTTAAAAATTAATATTCTTCACTACTAATAAATACTTCTCTTGGTTTTGAGCCATTTTGAGGACCAATAATCCCATTCAACTCTAAATCATCAATTATTTTAGCGGCTCTGTTATAACCAATGCTAAAGCGGCGTTGAATTAAAGAAGTTGAAGCCTTTTGAATTTGGATGACATAATCCTTAATTTCTTCATAAAGATCGTCATTTGAACCACCCGAGTAAGTATCGTTATTTTCTTGAATGTTTAAAAAATCGTCATCAAAAATTTGTTGTTGTTGGTTAGAAGCAAAATCAACAATTCTTTCAATTTCTGAATCACTTAAAAAGGCTCCTTGAGCACGGGTTAGGGTTGAACTTCCAGGAGGCATGTATAACAAGTCGCCTCGACCAATTAATTTTTCAGCTCCTGTTGAATCTAAAATTGTTCGTGAATCTATTCCCGAAGACACAGCAAAAGCAATTCGTGTAGGAATGTTTGACTTGATAACCCCAGTTAGAACGTCTGTAGAAGGTCTTTGGGTCGCAACAATTAAATGAATTCCAGCTGCTCGCGCCATTTGAGTTAACCTCATAATACTATCTTCAACATCTTTTTTGTTTGCTGTCATCATTAAGTCAGCCAACTCATCAATTACAATTACATAAAATGGCAAACGACTTTTATCATCAATCACTTTTGAATTATAACCTTCAATATTTTTAACACCAACTTCAGTAAACAAACTATAACGGCGTTCCATTTCATTAATAACTTTTTTTAAAGCACTATTTGCTTCACGCATATCAGTTATTACTGGAGCTAGTAAGTGTGGTAAGTTTGAATAAATTTGTAATTCCACTTTCTTAGGATCGATCATTAAAAATTTAACTTCATGGGGCTTACTGCGTAATAATATCGAGGTAATTATTGTGTTAATCATAACTGATTTACCACTTCCAGTTGAACCAGCCACTAGTAAATGCGGCATTTTATCAAGTTCAGCAAATAATAACTCCCCTGTTACATTTTTACCAATTGCAAATAACAATTTTGAGTTCATTTTTTGAATTGGTGTCTTTTCAATAACCGCTCGTAAAGGCACTAAGCTAGCAACATCATTGGCTAGTTCTATACCAACCAAGGCTTTCCCCTCAATTGGAGCTTCTAGACGGACATTCTGACTTGCTAAAGCTAGTTTTAAGTCGTTTTCCAAAGATATAATACTATTTACTTTGGTTCCTGGAGCTGGTTGTAATTCGAATTTAGTAACTGTTGGTCCAATATTCATATTAACTACCTTAGCATTAACGTTAAATTGTGCTAAAGCATTATTAATTGACTCAGCCTTGGCGTGAGCCATCGCTTCATTTTTACGCAAATCATCTATATTAGTTTTATGTTCGTCCAATAAAGAAATTGGTGGGATTTTATAACCCTTGTTAACGTAAAGTTCTTTTTTAACAATTTTGTTTTTGTCAACTGAGATTTTTGAAAATCCTGATGAGGGGTTGTTTAAGAATCCGTTATTTACAACACGGGTGTTATTTCTTTGTGCAGCAATTTCTGCCATTGGGCTACGAGATTGGTGTTGTTTGGCCAACATTTCATCATAACTTTTTTGTTCGATTTTAGCACTTGAAATAAATTCTTCAATAGTTGATTGACGAGGTTTATTAGAATTTAAGCTTTCCAGACGGTCTTTTTGACTTGGCAAAATTCTGTCTTTATTTTCTTGTGATAAGTGTCCAAATAGTTCAGTGGTTTTACCATTAGCTCCAAATGGGGTGATTTTGGTTTCTTTTTCAAAGATTTCACGAGCTTGATTGGTTGAAATGTTTCCATAAATACTTGATTGAGGAACATCGTATTTTTCAACTTTATAATCGTTTGGTTTATAAATATCCCTTTGAGGTTGTTGGTATCCCTGGTTAACATCGTGAGAGTAAATATTTCTCTGTGAATCTTGATTTGGATTTAAGTTACGTTCAAATTCCTTAAAACTATTGTCATAAAAATCTTCATTAATCTTGTTAATCGGTTTATATCCACGAGCCCCTTTTTGTAAATAACTATCATCAACTTTTTGCATTTGAGTTAAATGATCATCATCTTGGTGAAAATCCAATTGAGTTTTATAAAATCCGTGTCCTTGATTTTGGTATAAATCCTCTTGGCGATGGCGACGAAAACTTGGTAATTCAATTGTAACATCACTTTCCTTGATTGATTCAAGAATCATTCTATCATTAAAACTATCTCCGGGATTAAAATCTAAAACATCCATATAACGACGTTTTGAACTAGAAGCTCGACTACCGCTATTTTTTAATTGTAAAATTCGCAGGCTGCGACCCTTACGCTTGTTTTTTGGTTTAAATAAATAAAACGGGTCTCCTGTAAATATTCACACCAAAGTGATAAAGAACGTGAATGTAGCAATGATAAGACCTCCAAAAATGGTTGTAAATCCTGCAATTGAAGCTAACAGATTACCAAAAATCCCTCCACCCGCTCATAGTGTGAAATAACTTTCTGGTGGAGATATTAATCATGGATTTGAATTTTGATGATTACTTGAAAATACTGAATTTTCTTTTCAATTTGCAAAATAACTTTTCATAACATCAGAAATAATTGATTTTGATCAAAAATCCTTAACCACAAATAATTCTGACTTAGTATCTCAAGCCACGATTAACAAAATAGCTGAAATTAAAAAACATGAAGCCAGGATTGTGCACGTTACCATTAGTAAAAATCTTGGTTTAAATTTGTATTTTATCCCAAAGTAGATTGAAATATCCACTGCAAAAAAGACAAAGTAAATTACGTATTTAAACCACCCGAAAGGCAAAGTAAAAATAACATCGTCAAAAAACTGGCCAACAATTGTTAGTCTAGCGATTGAAACTATGTTAAAAAAGAACAGCAACAAGGCCCCAATAATTCACCCAATTGAATCACCACGGCGCTGTTTTTTGTAGATATTAAAAGCTTTGGTTCGATCATCATTTTGATTTTCAAACTCTTGATCTGTTTCTTTCATTCTAACCCACCTTAATTTGTGTTTATTTATTTAATTATTATACTAAATTAGTGAGGATATTTCAAAGAACCCTTAACGAAAGAAAAATATCTTTTTAAATCTAAAAAGATATTTTTAAATATATGTTAATTGAAATTCTGTATCTGTGTAATGAAGGCTTGAGCTGGTTCCTTTAATGGTAATAGTACCAGTTTCACCATCTTGAGCTTCTATGACTGAGACAATTTCCATGTTTTTTGAATTACAAATTAAATGGTTATTGAATCTTTTTATTCTTTGAAAAATTTCATCTGGTTTTTCAATATCTGCTTTGAAGTCTTTCAAATAAGATTGTAATACCCTATCTTTTAAATCTTTTTTACTATCTTGAAAAGTAACTGCCTCAATAATCATGGTTTTGTCTTCAAAATTTTCGCTTGTAGTTTTAGCAACTATTTGAAAAATAATTGTTTTTCCAATTCCAAAATCAACTTTATCACTGGTGATAACTTCGTGATCTGCATTGTAGTAAATAAATTCAAAGTCTTTTTCCACAATTGGTAAATAAACATCATTTTCCAAAGCTCTAGCAGCATTTCACTCAAATGCTTCTTGTCCTGCTTTAATATCTGAATTTTCTAAAATACCAATATGTGATAATTCTGAAGATGAATAAACCTGTAAATTATTTTTGCTAAAATCCCGATTATGAGTCCTGTCCCCACAGCTAATTACACTAAAAGTGCTAGTTGATGTTAAACCAACTGCTAAAATACTAAATAGTAATTTTTTCATTAGTGAACACCTCCGCTTTTAACATCTTCTAAAATTGCTTTTTTTTGCTCTTCATATCTAATAGCTAAAACATCACGTTCGCGTTGAGTAAGCAAGAATGGTGTTAATTCAACAAAGTTGAATCGGTATTTAGATCCCCCATATGGTGTTAAAGGTTGGGTAAATGGTTTTTTGTATGTCAATTTAACTTGATAACTACCATTTGGCACATAAAGTGGAATTAATAAATAATCACGATATATTAAATTGAATTCAGCCTCTGCATAAGCTTCGTAACGATCTTTTAAGTTATTAGTAATTCTGTCAGCTTCGTTCAATTTAGTTGAATACTCAGCATATCTTTTCATAGTTTCAACTGCTTCTTTACTAGTGCTTAAATATTTATAATCATCATTAAAACTTTTGAAAGTTACTGTGTCTCCTGACTTGTCAAATGTTGCCACTCGATTAGTTCCAGTATAACCTTGTAAATCTCCACCAATGGCATAAGTATTTAAGTAAGTTGATGGGTCTGAGTAATCTGGAGATCATCCTGATACTGCTAAATTTCATCCACCTTTTTTTAGGAGCGTTTGATATTCAGTTACATCAACTGTGACATTTTTAACAATTTCGATTGGATTATTATCAATTGCATTAAATGTATCAACCATGTTTTCAAGATAAATATTTGAAGTTGTTGCTAAGTTACCATTCATTAAAGTTGGGATTTGAACTCTTTCATTTATATCAACTGCTTTTAAGTCTTTTCTGACTTCATCAAATAAAGTATCAATTGTGATATTTGGTTTAGAATCTTTAAATGAATTTTTTAAGTTGTTTTCATTGTGATATAGTGCGTCACTTCCATCAGCTAATAAATCACTAGCCGAACTTGGTTGAGCGGCTGCTTCTGGGTCTGCTAGAGTTTGTGATTCCTTAGTTGTCATCACTTCTTTTTCATATTTATGTTCAATATATGAAGCATAATCGGTTCCATCTTCTTCAACTACGAATTTACGAGCTGTATAAACGTTTCTTAAAAATGAAGAAGTTTTACCACTATCTAGAGCATCAGAGAAATATTTAACAAATAAACTTCTATCTAAATAGTTAGATAGAAGTGCTCTAACTGATTTTGTGGTCATTGCTAAGTTAGCTTTACGAGCTTGTTCATCACGATTTACGTTGGCCATATTCATTGTGTAGTTAAACGTTGTTGGATCTGGAGAAACCTCACTTGTGGCTCCCGAAAAAATTGGGTTCGCAGCATCTTTTCCAACATATTTATTTCATCCCGCTGAGTCAGTTGGAGCAATTACAGCTTCACTTGCATCTCCTGATTCAAATAAAACCCTATTACGACTCACATCAGCATTTTTTAAATATGTATATTGTAAACTGTTAACATGGATATCACTAGCATTTACATAGTTGGGATTTTTTTTCATAACTATTTGTGAAGTTGGTTCATATTTATCAACTAGATAAGCTCCTGAGTATCAAGGAATTCTTCAGTTTCTTCCATAATTGTAATAAGAATCACTTGGTTTATTTTCGTCAATAGCTTTATCTGGAAGTGGTGAAAAGGCTGAATAAGTTACCACTGTATCAAAATATGGCACCCCTTTTGTAAGGTGAACGGTGAATTTTTTGTTATCAGTTTTATCCAATACAATACCTTCAAAATCTTCATACAATTGATCAATATCAAAATCACTGGATGGGGCAATGGCATAGCTACCATCACTTGCTTTCACACCATTCAATTTGCCTTTTAATTCGCTAGCCCCTTTAATAAAGGTTTCTCATAGACCTGCGGTTTCTGAAATACTACGATTATTTAAAACGTAAAAAGCAGCGTTTTTCATATCTTTTCCTTGAATGGTTTCCATTTTAACTCCAGAGGCATCAAATCAATGAGCATCATCTTTGAATCTAAAAGTTCATTCAGTTGAGTCTGCGTTATGCGTTCAACCTTCTTCAACTAAATCACCAACAATTCTTCCATATTGGTCATTTGTTAAAAGAGTTCCTTGCAAGTTATTTAAATAACGTCCATCTTCTGCTTGCATTGTTACTCCAGTCGATCAACTTGTTAATGGGTACAGGTAAGTAAATCTAAAGGTATTAATATCATTTAAACGAGACATTAGTCTACTAGAAGTTATTCCACAACTAGCTACAGAACTAGCTGCTAGAGTAACTGCTGAAAAACTCGCTAGCATTTTTAATTTAAGTCTAAGCATTTGATACCCTCCTTTTATCTTATTTGTTATATTTTCTTATTATAGTGGTTTTTCGGCGATAATACCACTATTTGATATTTAATGTTATAAAAAAATGCCAAACTAATTTGTTTGGTATTTTATTTATTTTTTAATTCTTTATATTCTCGCGAATTAGCCAACACAAAGTGTCCGGGTGTTATTTCCACAAATTCTGGTACGTCAAATATATAATCTGCGTGTACTTCTTCTGGGTTATATTCCACGTGGATCTTAACTTTTTCTTGTTTTGGATCTGGTAGCGGAATTGCTGTTAGTAATGATTTTGTATATGGATGCATTGGATTATTAAATAATTCATTTGCTTCGGCAAGTTCAACAATTTCACCATGGTAAATAACAGCGATTCTATCAGCAATAAATTTAACAACTGATAAGTCATGGGCAACAAAAATGTAAGTTAAATTGAATTTAGCTTGGAATAGTTTTAAAAGATTTAATACCTGTGCTCTAATTGATACATCAAGTGCCGAGATTGGTTCATCTGCAACTACAAATTCAGGACGCATAACCAATGCTCGAGCAATTCCGATTCTTTGTCTTTGACCCCCTGAAAATTCGTGAGGGTATCGAGATAAGTGTTCAGATAAAAGACCGACCTCTTTTAGGATCGAAAGAATTAAGAATTGTTTTACATCCCCATCTTTTACTTTTTCCATTGAAAGCGATTGCTGTCCCTCTTTTAAATTATTGTTGTAAAATTCAACATAATTTGATCGAGCTTCTTCATTCTTGTAAAGTTCAGGGAAGTTCTCTAAACCCTCACCAATAATTTGCCCAACCGCCATTCGGTCATTTAGTGAAGCTGCTGGATCTTGGAAAATCATTTGCATTTTTTTCTTAAATTCTCTTCGAGATTTGCGATTCTGTAAAACGAAGAATTGTGAATTTTTAATAACATCATCAATTGATGGCAGTTTTAAAAACTCTAGAAGCTCAACAATAGCTGAATACTCAATATTTGGTTGCTCATCATTGTTTTTAGCTCATCGATAAGTTTCAATAACTTCCCGATTGGTAATTATTTCATCTTCACTATCTTTAATTGAATCTAAAGCAATTTTGTAGCTTTCTAGCAATCCTTTTTTAGCATCATCAATTTCTTCATCTACACTCAATTTAGAAATTCTTTTTTCAAAAGTATTGATCACTTGATTTTTTGGTGTTTGAATTTCTGCGTTATAAATTTCGATTTGTTTTTTGCGGCTTTTTTGCGAACTTGATAAAGCAACATTCATCTTTTGGTTATCTGAGATTGTTAAGAATATTTTAGAAGCCTGACGACATCCTAAAGTTACTTCTTTTAAAACAGTGAATAGTTCGTTGAAAAAGTCAGTTAAAGAATTGTAGTATCCTTTAATTCTGAAATTGCGACGAATTTTTTCAATTTTTAAAATATTTTCATAAACTTGGTTATTTAATGTTTTGGTTTGCAAAATTAAATCTAAAGTATCGTTTTGCTTTTTCATAATTGATAGTTCAAGTTCTTTGTCAATTTCAGGAATATATTCACTTAGATTATCAATAAATCTTAGTAAACGTTTTTGTAATTTGATTGCGCTAATTAAAGATTTCAAATTATCATTGATTAACATTTTAACTAATTCAAATTGTTTAGCGCTATAATCACTGGTACTAATTTTTTTATAAAAGTTGGTTCCATCTTTAAGAATATAGTTTTGATTACTAAATTCTCTGATTTCATTGGTTTTAATATTGTAGTTTTTGTTTTCAACATATTTGTAGTAAGTTTGCTTAGCGTATTTCAAGTAGTTATTTAAAGCCACAATTGAGCTATTAATATTTAATTGCATATTGTTGATTTTAAACAGAATTTTTTTATTCATTGAATTTAAGTTTGGCAATTTTCCACCAATAACGTTATTCTCTAAATAAACTGTTCCATCATGAATTGGTTGAATACCCATTATAGCTCTTCCGATTGTGGTTTTACCACTTCCTGATTCACCAACTAATCCTAAAGTTTCACCTTTAAGAACATCAAAGTTAACTCCTTTAATTGCTTTAAAGGTTTTACCTTTAGCTCTAAATTGAACTTCAAGGTCGCGAACCATTACAAAAGGTTCTTTTTGATTTGATTTCATAAATTATTCACCAACCTTTGCATCACTGACAGCTTGGGAAAGCATGTCTAATTGTTTTGGTCTTTGAACTTTTGGAGATCTTGGATCTAACAACCAAGTTTTAGCATAATGGTTTTCATTAACTTTAAACATTGGTGGCTCATGAACGTAATCAACTTTCATTGCGTATTTATTTCTTGGAGCAAATGCATCACCTTTAATATTTGAAAATAATGATGGCGGCGTTCCTGGAATTGAAAATAAGTCTTCCCCTTTAATTCCCAGTTGAGGAAGTGAAGATAAAAGCGATCATGTATATGGATGTTGTGGATTAAAGAATATATCGTCAACAGTTCCGTGCTCAATAATTTGACCAGCGTACATTACAGCTACGCGGTCTGCAACATTGGCAACTACACCCAAATCATGGGTAATAAAGATTGTTGTGAAACCATACTCTTTTTGTAATTCTTTAATTAATTCTAAAATTTGTGATTGAATAGTTACATCCAAAGCAGTTGTGGGTTCATCACAGATTAAAATTTTAGGGCGACAAGCCAGAGCGATTGCAATAACAACTCTTTGTCTCATTCCCCCAGAATAGCGTCCCGGAATATCTTTGAAACGTTTTTCTGGATTAGGAATTCCAACTTTACCTAAAATTTTGATAGCTTCGGCTTTAGATTCTGCTCTTGACATATTGTGGTGTTTTCTTAGTACTTCGGTAATTTGAAATCCAACTGATAACAATGGGTTTAAACTAGTCATCGGATCTTGGAAAACAGTCGCAATAGTAGCGCCACGTAATTTAGTAATTTCTTTATTAGCCTTCACTTGAGCTATAAAATTTGGAGCTCAAATATTTTTTCAATTTTTAATTAAGGTGCTGAATTCTAATTCGTTAATGGTTCCCTTTTCCTTAATCACTTCGTTAAAATTTTTCAACTCTTGTTCAAATTCACTTAAAAATTCTCTTTTTGAAAAATACTCATCGATTTTTAAAAAATCAGCTTCTGAAATTGCACCTGGATTATTATAATACTTTTTAATCAAATCAACATTTCTTTTTAAATTAAATTTACGAGCTAATGAAGGTGTTTTAAATTTTTCAATATCGGCTTTGGCAAAATTAATCTCGTTGCCTAGTTTTTCCAACTTTTGTTCACGATATCCTGGAGTTGAAGCAGTCTTGTAAATATCTTCGTATTGTTCAATTTTTTCAATAATCGGAATTGATTTAGTAATTCCTCGATTTGATTTTGAGAATTCATACTTAGCCTTATTTGCTTTTAATTGGTCGTTTAGTGTTTTCAAAATCTCTTCAACTTCTTTTGGATCAAGAGCGTTGATTTTTTCAATTAAACTTGATTTTTGCTTAATGATATTTTTATTCTGTTTGATGATACCTTTTGTAGTAGTTTTGTCTAATAATGTTTTATGCAAGCTTAAAAGATTTGTCTCATCTTTGAAATAAGAGTTTTCATCTTCAATTGATTTTTTTGTTGGGAAGTAAGTGATTGAACCATTACTTACCCATCCATTTTCTTCAAGCATATTGGTTAAAGTTTTTGTCATAACAGACTTACCACTTCCAGATTCCCCAACAATTGCAACAGTTTCACCATCATAAATGTCAAAAGAAACATTACGAATTGCTGTTAAAGTTTTTGAACGGACACGAAACTTAACTATTAAATCTTTTATTGAAATTATCTTTTCCATTCTATTACTTCCT
This sequence comes from Spiroplasma endosymbiont of Panorpa germanica, assembly GCF_964019765.1. Classification (NCBI taxonomy): domain Bacteria; kingdom Bacillati; phylum Mycoplasmatota; class Mollicutes; order Entomoplasmatales; family Spiroplasmataceae; genus Spiroplasma; species Spiroplasma endosymbiont of Panorpa germanica. Next base: position 857,939 of record NZ_OZ026461.1, read on the forward strand.
TTCTTTTAACGATGGTTTTTAGGATCTAGAGAATCGGCAAATACACGACCCACTAAGAATACTATAATTGATATACCTGCTATCATTGCTACGGGAATTATTATTAAGTGTGGGAAATCTTGTCAAGCACTATTAGCTAATACTTCATTTAAGATTTTCCCTAATGATGTGTTTTCTCTTCCTTTAATGAAACCAAAGTTGAAGTAATTCAGAGTTGAATCAATGGCTATGGCTCCTGGAATTGAAAATGATGCTGTTTGAATAATAATTGGTAAAATTTTTGGCATAATGTTACGTCCAATAATTTTATATCCTGGGGTTGCTAGAGTTCTTGAAGCGATATTATATTCAGTATTTTTCACCAAGATGATTTGTATTCGAATAATTTCAGCCATCCCGATTCAACTAACAATTGAAACCGCAAAAACTATGACGATTCAAGATTGTCCAAAAGCAAAAATGATAATTAACCATAAAATTAATGTTGGAACCAAACTCATGAAACGAGTTATCTCAATAAATAAAATATCTAAACGACGATAGTACCCTCAGATTGAGCCAATCACAACTCCTAAAATAATTTGAATTACTGAAATTGTAACAGCAAAAATTAAAGTGGTTCTAGTTCCGATTCAAATTTTATTTCAAAAATCTTCTCCTTGGATTCCTAATCCAAATCAGTGATCTCAAGAAGGATCTTTTTGAGTGATATCTCAAGTGATATCTCCAGGTTTAGGAACGGCTATTTTTCCAATTGGAACAATCGCTGCTAATAGAATAATAACCAGTAGAACTGCAGAACATACAAGAAAAATTCAGTTCTTGCATAAAATTGATCCGACAGTTTTTCAATAACTATATGGTTTTGATGTAATTCTCTCGTTTTCTTCATTTTGAGGTCCGATTATTTGGAAAAGATCTTGATCGATTTTTTCAATATCAAAATCTTCTGTAGAACTTTTGTCGATTTTTTGATCTGGCATTTTAAGACCTCCTTTTTTTTATTTAGTTAATTTAATACGTGGATCTAATGAAGCCATAATTATATCTGCAATTAGAGTTGTTATTATACCCACTGAGGCTGAGAAAACTATGTATCCCATAACTACAAATGAGTCTTTAGCAGCTACTCCTGAAACAATGAATTTACTCATTCCTGGAATTGCTCAATTCTGTTCGGTAAAAATACTTGAACCAAAAATGGTTCCCACAAATGCGGCTGGTAAAGTTCTAAAAATTCTGATTCCAGCATTTCTGAAAATATGAATGTTAAAAACGTAAGTATTTGTTAATCCTTTTGAAAGCGCGAATTTAGTATAGTCCGCTGTCATTTCATCGATTACATACCTTCTTGTTGATATTATGATTGGTGGCATAATCATTAACACAAGAGTTAATGTTGGCCAAAATTTGGTGTCGAATGTGCCTGAACTAAATAGTCCGTGCGCCCCAAAGACATTAATAGATATTAGATAAATTCCAACCACAAATACTACTGGGGGAATTGCTGTAAAAACTATGCTGGCTGTATTAATTGAATTATCCAAAGCTTTCTCTTTGCTTTTAGCTGAAAGAATTCCAAGCGGCACTCCGATTCCATATGAGAAAACCATCGCCACAGTTCCAAAAGCAAATGAGTAAGGAATAGCTTCGGCAAATACACTTGTTACGGTTTTTCCTGGCTCTGAAACTCCAGTTGAGAAAACTTCTCCTAAGTAGAATCATTTAATTACTTTATCTCCAGTTAAAACAATTTCTCCTGAAGGTAAGATACTTGCAGTTCCGTTAACAATAACTTCCTTTGGAATAAATGGGATAATGTTTAAAATATAGTTTCAAAGTTGAGTTAAAAGCGGACCATCCACTTTAAACATCGCTTTTCGCATTGCAAGCAAACGATAGTACTCATCATCTCCATATGAGATTCCTAATTTGTTATAGTCAATATTTCCCATATAAACTTCATCGGGGGTTTGTAATCTTAGCATAATAAATACAACACAAACAGCTAATAGCAAAGTAATTAAAGCGAACAGAATTCTTCTTAAAGAATATCCGATTAAAGGAAAACGCTCCCAAAATTCGTCGGTATTACTTTTAGCACTTGAAAGGCTGAATTTCATCTTTGTTCAGATAGAAGATTTGGTGTGCATAATTTCATCATCAAGACAGAAATTATTTGACTCTAAATCGAAATCGATTTTCTTTTTTTCTTCCATTGAAAATACCCCTCTCTTTAATATTAATTATTACTTTATAAATTTAAAAAATTACATTTATTTACATATATTTACATATATTTATTAATATAACATATAATAAATTATAAGTGAAATTATTTTAAATAAAATTTAAAGGGGGGGTTAAAATGAGTCAAAAAGAGAAAAAGAAAAGTTCTTTTAAGCAACTAAAGGAATTAAAAGCTGATCAAAAAGAGATACATAATAAAGAAGTTGACGAGGTAATTAAGGATACTTACTATAGCGAAGATACTTTAAATAAAAAGGCTAAATATCGTTATAATAAATCACTGCGCTGATATGAAGTTTTAATTGCAACCGTTATTTCTGGTATTTTATTAATGATTGCATTTTTAGTTGATGTTTATGCTATGCCGGGAAAATACTTCGCTTCAACCATGACAACAATTCTTATTGTTTTTGGTTTAGTGGTTTGATTGGTTCTAGGTTGAATAAAAAATCGACAAGCAGCCAAACATTACAACGACGCTCGCAGAAGATACCTACCCACTTTATCTGATGAGGAAGCTTGAATTGCTAAAATCAGAAAATTAATGTTAATATTTGTAATAGTTCAAGTTATTGGTGCGGGATTTTCATTCTTATTATAAAAAACAACAGATTTTAATCTGTTGTTTTTTGTCTAGAATTATATCGTCTAGGTTCAAATACTGAACCTGTGATTTCGTTAATTATTACTAAAACAATTGGTTGTTTACCTGTGTCTTGTTTGACAATACTTCTCATTTTAGAAATGATTTCACGTTTGATCATATTTAAGTCAAAGCTTTCAGGTTTTTTCTTAAAGTCTTCTTTTGCTTTATCTAAAATATCCACAACGTTTTTTTGCATTAGTTTAAAGATTGGGTTGTCATCATTGATATAGATTACTCCACGCATTTGAATGTCAATTAAACTTGTCAATTCTTTATCATTTTCATTCAAATTGGCCCCAACAATAATAACCCCATCAGTCGCTAATTGTTTTCTTTCGTTTAAAACGACAGCTCCAATATCTCCAACTCCAGTACCATCAACATAAATGTCTCCAGTTTTAATTTCCTCTTTTGAGAAAACCAATTTTCCTGACTGGCTAATTGTTAAAACTCTTCCATTATCCATTAAACCAACATTTTCAGGTTTAACACCAGCTTCAACAGCTGCTTGCTCAGCTTGAAGGAAGTCCTTATAAAGCGCTTTAACTGGTATAAAGAATTTAGGATTCATAATTTTGGTCATTAACTTAATATCTTCAAAACTGGCATGCATTGCTCAAATGTTTTTTTCACTTAGAACAACTAATTTGGCATTTGTTCGAGCCAATTCATCAAGAATTTGAGCATGACGCATTTCAACTCCAGGGGCTGGTGGGGTTGCTAAAATAATAATATCTTTTTCTGTGAACTCAATAACAGTATCGTTTCCAGTAGCTATTTTGGCTAGACGCGAGTAAAGCAAGTCTCCTGTTCCAGTTACTAAAAGAATTCCATTATCTGATTCCATAAAATCATTAATTGAGAAAATGTTTTCCTCGGAAATATTCAATTTGTTTTTGATAATTGGTGATTCTAAAATAGTTGCCAATGATCTTCCATAAATCGCCATTTTACGATTATTTTTAATAGCTTCTCGAGCTATTTCTGAAAATTTGAAAATATCTTCTTCAAAAATTCCAATAATTAATCTAGCTTTTTCCTTCATTGGACCAGCAATTTTAGCTTCAATTTTATGATTTGGCACTGTGTAAGCTTTTCTTGAAGCACATTCTGCGTCACTAATTAAAGCTAAAACCCCATTTTCTGAAATTTTATTTAGATGGTGAATATCTGTTGAAAAGTATGATTGTTCTTTTCCATCAATTATATAATCCCCAATGTAAACAATGGCTCCTTGATCGGTTTTGATAGCAAAACCAAATGACTCAGGAAAGCTTGATGTTGTTCTAAAAACTTCAACTTCTAATTTTCCTACTTTTATTATTTCTTTATCTTTCACGATTTTAAAGTTGTTTTCACGATTTTTCAAGCGGAATTTTTGAGTTTTATATTTCAATACTAATGTTGTTAATTCATTACAATAAACTGGAACATCCACTTCGCGTAAAATATAATTAATAGAACCCGCATTATAAGCAGCTGGATTTGAAATAAAAACCCCTTTTACTTTATGTTTATTATTTTTGATAAATTCAAGATTAGGAATTACTATATCAATTCCAAGAATTCCCTTTTCGGGAAATTTAATACCTGAATCAAAGATGAATAGTTCATCATCCACATCAACGATAAATAAATTTTTACCGCGCTCGTCTTGACCTCCTAGGGCCATAAATTTAATTACTGACATTTTTTTCTCCTCTATTATAAAGACTGGCTTTACGAAATAAAAACTTTGCTCGTTTTTAACTATTATTTTTATTTAATTACTCGCAATTGCATTTAAGACTTAGTTTTCTATATTATATCTCATTTTGGATTTAAATACCCACAATATATTTGAAATTTAATATTTATTGTCATTCAAATAATGGGGTAAAATACAAGTGGAGGTTAATTATGAAATCAATGACATTTAACGAATATATCAAAGTGCAAGATCAAGCCCGCACAATCGATGTGAGGACTAACAGTGAGGTTAAAACCCTACTAAATTTTAGTTGGGCAGAAAATATTTATGTTGAGGACTTAATCAGAAATTATAAGAGCTATTTTCCTGATAAAAACGAGTTAATAATTACAGTTTGCAACGCTGGGAATCGAAGTGGCCAAGCTGCCCAATTTCTTGAAGAAGTTGGTTATTCCAACGCTTTTGTTTTAACCGGAGGAATTTATAATTACTTTAGAAACAAAAAATAATCAGTTTTACTGATTATTTTTTTAATGGCTCAACAATATTTTCTAAAGTATTTTTGAAATACTTAGTTGTATTGTTAGCTCAAATTTGGTTTGGAGTTGAATACTTATCCAACTTAGACAAAATGTCATTTTTTTGTTTTATAAAATCTGTATCATTGGCAATATTATTGTCGTTAACAATCTCAACATGACTGTTGTAAATGGCTTTGTAAACCAACAGGTCAAAGTTTTTCTTTTCATAATCTTGTAAAAATTTATTATTTCTAAACAGGTAGAAGTAACGCATCATTTTTTCATTATCTGAATCACCCTTGCTTGTTGCAAAGGGTGAATTTCAACCCGAAAGTTCTTTAATATCTTCTAAAGCAACCTTGTAATCACTTTGATATTCTTCAGAATTAATATAATTTTCCAAGTTATCAACATACAATTTCAAAGCGCTAATTGTTAAATTACTTGGCTCAAATCCATTTGTTGGATCTACAAAGTCTTGATATTGTTCTCCATCAGGAATTACATCAACTCCTAAATCGTCTTCTGGCAAAACTGGTTTACTTGGTTTTGGATGAGATGGCTTGATTGGATTGGGAATCGAAATTTCAGGTTTTTCCGGAATTATATTTCCGCCTTTATTTGGTATTCCAAATGTACAAGAAACCACCGAAGCGGGTGCCCCAGCGATTACAGATACCCCAGATAAAATAATCAATAGTTTTTTCATCTCAATCACTCCTTTTATATATAAGTATATTATAACCTTTTAGCGGGCTAACTTTAAGTATTTTTCAAAAGTCTTTTAGTTTTAAGTACGAAAGTTGTGAAATTATAGTCTCTTAAGGATAGAATAATTTTTTCATCCAATTCCTCAGCTTTAATTCCCATTTTCTTCAATCTTCTAAAATCCACTAGACTTTTAGAATACAGATTTAAGCTACATTGTAGGTCAACGCTTTCAATCGCTTCAACATTATCTAGACCACCCAAAGATTCTAAAATATTATCGTACTTAAAAATATGTTTTTCAAAAGTTTTGTCTTTTTTGTTTTTATTAAAATTGGTGTAAAAACCCTTTCTAATAAAGATATACATAATACTTCAAATCGCAATAATTACAGCGATAATTAAAATAACTAATCAGATAATCAACATTACTTGTGTCCATCCTTAATAAAAATATCTCTTAAAAGTTGAATTTTGGTTGGTGGATTTGTAACTGTACTAATGATTTTTACTTTGCTTGGAATCAGACTTATTTCTAGTTGACCTTTTTTTATATTTATCTTTTTTGTATCAACAATTAAAGAATGAGCCGAGCTTTCAATCTTCAGTTTAATTATTACATCCTTACTCAATATAATTGGGGATTGCACTGAATGATAAGTATTATTATTAACTGCCCCAATTTCGGTCATTTGCATCAACGCCAACTTTTCAACAAAAATAGCTCCTGAGTTTGATTTATTAAAACCTGTTGAACCATTATTTGTTGCCACACAAATTCCTGTTCCTTTAAAAACTTGCAGAAATTCATCATTTAGCGAGACAAAAATATCTCTAGCTCTCAAATCACTCACCACTTTAATTTCGTTAACAGCTAAAAAAGCATCATTATCAACTTTGCACAAGAGTACATCAAAACTATTAGTTTCAAAATTTCCTCGCTTAATGACATTGATTATGGTTTCTTCTTCTTTGAGATTGTTGTGATTTGTGTAAAACCCAATACCCCCACTTTTGAAAGGGACAAAAAGAATCTTATCAAGATTATTGTTATATTTTTCAACAGCTCTTAAAAAAGTTCCATCTCCCCCGATTATAAAAACAAAATCGGGATTTTTTAAATCCTCAGTTCAACCCTTTTGCAAGTGGATTTTCTCTAATTTTTTGGCAATAGTTTGACTTTCGTTGTAATCATTTTTTATGATAGCGTATTTTTTCATTGTAAACCGACCTTTTGATAATTTTAACAAAAAAATGGCTTAATTTGAATTTAATAAATAATCTTAGTGAAAATAATCTATAATTTTATTAATAGGAAATGGTGAACTATGGAAAAGAAAAGATTAATTTCAGGAATTACAAGTACTGGGAAAATGACACTAGGTAATTACCTAGGTGCAATGCAACAATTTGTGGAATTACAAGACAAATACGAGATGATGGTTTTTGTCGCAAATTTACACGCAATAGTTTTACCAATTGAAGCTAAGGTGCTTAAAGAAAACATCAAGAGCATGGTGGCACTTTATTTCGCTTGTGGATTAGATCCAAATAAAGCTACTGTCTTTCTGCAAAGTGATGTTTTAGAAGTTACTAACTTAGCTTGAATTTTATCTTGTAATTCAACAATTGGAGAACTTGAGAGAATGACTCAATTTAAAGATAAGTCGACAAAAGTCCGTGCTGATAATAAAACTAACTTTATTCCCACTGGTTTGTTAACTTATCCAACATTGATGGCTGCAGACATTCTAATTTATGACGCACAAGCTGTACCTGTTGGTAAAGATCAAAAACAACATATTGAACTTACCAGGAATTTAGCAGAACGTATGAATAATAAATTTGGAGATATGTTTACTATTCCAGAGCCAATTATAAGAGAAAACGGGGCTAAAATTATGGATTTGCAAGAGCCAAGCAAGAAGATGTCAAAGTCATCTTTAAATCCTAAATCTTATATCGGTCTATTAGATGATTTAAAACAAGTCGAAAATAAAATTAAAGCCGCAATTACTGATAGTGAAAACGTTATTAGATTTGATCCAGTAAATAAGCCAGGGGTTAGCAATTTAATGACAATTTATAGTTGCATTACTAAAAAAACTCATTCACAAATCGAAAAGCAATTTGAGAGCAAAAATTATGGGGAATTCAAAAACGAAATTGCCCTGGTTGTAGTTGAACTATTAAGTGGAATTCAAGAGAAATATCAAAAATTCTACAACTCCAACGAAGTTGATGAATGGCTCCAAAATGGAGCTGTCAAAGCAAGAGAACTTGCTCGCAGAAAACTTGAAAAAGTTGAATGAAAAGTCGGATTAAAATATAAAAAATAAAACCTTACGGTTTTATTTTTTATATCAAAAATTTAAACTGACTGTCTTGACCTTTTTTGGGAACATAGTCCTGGACTAATGAAATTGAATTAGCGGAATTAAAGTCTGTTGATAAAAATAATCTCAATCCTCAATTTATTTCACTAATTATTTTATTCTTTTCCGTGGCGTAAATATTACCCTTGTCATCAACATAGAAACTACCGTGATTTTTTAAACTCATTTGATTTAAGTTAAATGAGGGTTGAATTCCAAATTTATCAAGCTCTTTGATGGCTTCTTGGCAATCACTTGAACCTAAAATCGCTCCAAATAATTCATCATAGCTGTAATTTTTTGATAGTTCAATACTTTCGGGTTTATTAATTAACATAAACACATTATCACTCTCAGATTTTTTAGAAAATAAAGCGTTAAAGAAATTAGCAACCGCTTCGAGCAAATTCTCTTGGTAGTTTGTTGATTTAGCTTCCTGAGAAAAGATGGTTGACATTTCTGGTAAAACAAATTGATCACTACCTGCACTTACAATGACATTACTTACATTCATCCTTCCAAAGGCAATGGTTTCATCTTCTTTTGGTGATCAACTTTTTTCATCAAATAGGGTACCAAATTTTTGGCTTACATTTTTTTTAAAATTATCAAAACCAAATAGTTGATTTTTGCCTTCGCTTTCTGCCCCCATTTTTTCATAAAATTCTTTTAGCTTTTTACCGCTAGCCTCTCCACCTTTTAAAATTGCTCTTAATTCTGCTCTTTGAGTCTTACTGTGAACTAATCTTTGTGATAAACTATTGTAATTAAAAGGGTTTGTTGTGAATATAAAATTTTCGTTTACTGCGTCCAATTTAGTTTTAAAATCTGATTTTAATCCGCTATGAAAATTATCTGATCAAAATCTAGGATTAGTAACATCACTTTTAAAAACCAAATCGGCCTTATTAAGTGAGGATAAGGTTTTAGCATATTGTTTTGACAAAGCATCTGCTGTTGTTTTACCTTCTGAGTTGAAAACTACAATTGATTCATCAAATTCTATTCAATCTGTTTTTTCACCAAGACCTGATTCTTCTAAATAGTTAAAACTAAAAAATAAATTAAAAGTTACTAGAAAGGAATCTGTTTTCTTTTCAATAGCAGTTCCATCTACAGAGAAATTTATTTGTGTATTTTCTCTATCAGGTTTAATTAGTCGGTAATCAATTTTAGAATTAATGTCTCGGATGATATTTTCTCTAATATCGTTAATATTTATTATCTTACTTAAGTCTGATAATAGAAGCTTATCAAAATCTGTTTTCTCATCTACTTGGCTAAGAAAATTATAGTTTAGAAAATTAAACTCCTGTTCTTCATCATTATCATCGCTGATAATGATGTATTTTTGTGATAAAGTGTTTAAACCTTTTGAAATTAAATAGGTTTCGATTTCACTTTTGTACATTTGGGTTAAATAATGGTAATCCGCTGAGGGAAAATCTAGTCAACTATCTGATTTCTGATTACTTCCACATGATATAACCGAAGTTATAGGAAACGCTGAAAGCGACAAACTAGATAAAACTAACAATAACTTTTTCATTTTTCTCCCCCTACTGATGAAATTCTTCATCATATAATCATTTTACTTTGCGAATTTTCTCAATTCGCTTTGCTGCATTAGGCTTTTTTCTAAAAATCAAACACCCTTGATGAATTGCGATTAAATTATCTGACTGAAATAGCTCAGGTTGTTTTGTATTTATTAAGTCAACTGTTCAGTATAAAATATCTGCTGTTTTATCCGTGTAATAGTTTTCTTTTAACATATGAAACTTGCAGATATAACACATTTTTATTTTATTTGGATCGACATTTTCTAGTGAAATCGCCTTTTCTCAAGCCAAATTAAGTTCTAAGGTGTTAAACTCAACTTCATTACCTGTAATTTTTGCCATTTTTCTTTCCTTTAATTGATTATTAGGTTTAGACCTTAAAATAATTATACCTTGTTTGAATCAAATTAAAAAGGGACATAGTAACTTATTTACCGCTGGATTTGAAAACATTAAGGGAATTTAGATGAAAAATCATGTGAAAATCATTTTGTTAAAAGTTTTACTAAATAAACTATGTTTGTACAAATATTGTATGTGTTTTTAATGTTTAGGTTAGACTTTAAAAATTAAAAAATTTAAAATATTCCTGTATGATGTTAAATATTTTTCAAAGTTCAAATAATTTACTTTTTCACTGGAAAACAATACAAACTTTAAGAACTTAAAAAGTTTCATACACTTGCCTTCAGTACTGGGACTTGAGATGATGATATAGTTAATAATTTTTAAAAAATAGGTTTAACTAAAAGGGTTATCTTGGTTTAAACAAGTAGTGATTTTGCTAGTGCTTTTCAAAAAATACTAATTAAAAAATCCGAAATCTCTGCATATTAAAAAAACCAAAAACAATTTATCGATATAAAAAATTGTGAGTCGGTTATTTAGTGGTCTTTGCTAAATACTATTTCACTACTTTAATTGACATTAAAGCAGCTTTTAATTTTTTTTTAATTTCTTCAAGATAATTCAGAACTCAATCCGGGTTTTTATTTTTTTTGTATATTTATTTACTTTTTCCACGTTTCAACATCCTGTAATAAACAAATGTTTATTTTATATTCTCTAACTCTGATTTCAAAAGCTATTCTACTCATTTCAAAATTTAGTCTATTTTCTAGTTGTTCTTAGTTTTTACATTCGATTACTATCATTTATAATTTTTAGTTTATTCAAAGTTTTTCTTAGAAAATATTAAATATTAAATAGGAAATTTGAAAAGAAGAAATATTCCCGTTTTGTTATTTTCACAAATCAGAACTTACATTGCGATAATAAAAACTATTTTTATCTTGAAGATACTCTTAATTATCTAACAATTATTTAATCGCAAAACCTTACAACAATGGATCATCTTCTACAATTCATGCATAAGGCAGGAACGCCTCAAACATTGCAGTTTTAAAAATAGTAGCGACTTCACCAATAAAATTATTTAGAGCTTGGTTGTAGTCGTATTGTTTAACAGCTTTTCCCTTAGTTTTACAACTAACAACATAAATTGTGTGGGCACCACCATTAACGAAGTTGCAAGTATTTGCAGTAATTTTAAATTTTCAATCTCCTATTTTAAATATTAACAATTATACCTTTAAGGGTACTTTATTTGAATCTGGTTTTATTCTTATAAAAAACAAAAAACTAGCTGTGATTTAATAACAGTTTCTCAAATGAAGGTTTTAGAGATAATATGTGTGACCAATAAATTATTTGAACTCCAGTTCCAGAGACTTTTACTCCCAACGCTTTTGCTGATTTTAGTTTTGGTTCATCCACCAAAACTGCATTAAATAAAGTTGCTCGTAACAGAGCTTCACAGTTCTCAAGACATTCAATGTTGACATCTTTTACTAAACCATCAATAACGTTTCTAAGTGGTGTGATATCATGGACGTGGATTTGAACAGATTTCGAACCAGTACTTTTAATAAAGTCTTATGAAGCTTTGCTTGGATCTTAAAATTCAAAGATGAGTAAGTTTTGAAATTAATTAAAAAATCGACTCAAAAAGTCGATTTTAGTCAAATTATTACAGTGGTTATTTTCTCCATTCTAAAACGAAGTATGATCAATAGTTTTGTGATAGTCCAATCGTCTTCATGCCCTGTTTAAGTTGTATTACCCTATTTTCATCATCATTTTTATTTGTATAAAAGTATGTTGTTTTATCAACTACACCGTTATAAGAAAATAGATATGTTTTTAATTCGACTCTATTTGTTGGCTTTCCTCAACTTGTATCTCCAAAATGAGTTCGACGTTCCTTTGTGCTATTATGACGGCCATGTTGTATGTAACTTGGGAACTCCCCGGTATCAATCATTTCAAACTTTTGAACCATTCCTAATTCTTCTAAAAACACATTAGCTTCAGGGACATCAAAAAAATATTCTTCATCGCCTGGTTTAAACCAAATTCGAAATTTCGAGATTTGTTTTCAACCTTTTGGAATGCTGATGTAATGGGCTTGGTCATCAGGAGATTCTTTAAGTTCTCTTCCTTCCATGTGGTAGAATTTTTGTTGATAATCAAATGAATCACTTATAAATTTTTCATAATAGCTTCTAGTACTACTATAGCTGGTTTTTTGACGAATAAATAAAACTCTTTCAGAAAAATCATAGGTTTGTCCCTCCATTACGAAAGACAAATTTTTTAACTCAGCTCCGTAAGAAGCAATTGTTAACTTATCTTCATCATCTTTAATTTCAAATTTTGATTTATAAGTTGATAGCAATGTTTGAATAACCCTATTATCTGCTATGTTATTTTCTAGATTATATTGATTAATAGATCTTGAAATTCCAGAATCCTTTTTAATTTTTTCATCTAAAAAACTTTTTTCAGCAACGTTATCTATAACCGGTCTTATTCAATCACCAGTGTCATCATTGGAAGCGTTTCTTAAGAATTTATCTTTATCCTCACCGTTATAAATCATTGCTTTGTGCGAAGTAAGATAACGCTCCTTAAACTGAGCAATTCGAGCTTCAGTTTTATATCGACTTGCATTTTCTACAGTGTTAGAATTTACAACCAAGGATAATTCGCTTGTGTTAATTTTTTGAACATTTGAATTACTTGTAGCAAATATTGCCAGTTCCTGAGTTAGGTTGCTTTTCAAATCTGCACTTGAACTAATTTTGTCTGCAATAGCTCCTTGTTCACCTTTGTCACTGACAAAAGAATATTTATTGGCTAATGTTTCGTTAATTAATTTATCATAGCCCTCAGAAATATCTTTAGCTTTGTCAGCTAAAGATTTTGCAGCAAAAATATTCATAGTAGCTGTTGTTGCAATCTCTTGCAATCCTTTTTCTCCTGAAATTTCTTTGTAGGTAATTAAACTTGTAAATTTAATAGCCAATGATAAATTCTTGTCTTTTTTGTAAATCTCGATTGATTTTATATCAATTCCATTTTTTAATGGGGTTGAAGAATCCATTGTTACTAAATTATAGTTAATATTGTTGCTAACTTCTTGTGCTAATTTTTGATTAATTTTCTCTGTTGGAATAATGTTGTAAATACCAGCACTTACCTTGCGATAATAAAAACTATTTTTATCTTGGAGATGCTCTTCATTATCCAACAATTCTTGAATCGTAAAGCCTTCCAACAATGGATCATCTTCTGCAATTCATGCATAAGGCAGGAAAGCCTCAAACATTGCAGTTTTAAAAATAGCAGTAACTTCACCAATAAAATTATTTAAAGCTTGGTTATAGTCATATTGTTTAACATCTTTTTCTTTGGTTTTACAACTAACAGCATAAATTGGTGTGGGCACCACCATTAACGAAGCTGCAAGTATTTGTAACAATTTTTTCATTTTAAATCTCCTATTTTACATATTAATAATTATACCTTTAATGAGGCTTTATTTCAATCTGGTTTAATTCTTATAAAAACAAAATCAGTTGTGATTTACTTCCAATTTTTCAAATGCATGTTTCAGATATTATATGGGTAAGCAATAAATTACTTGAACTCCAGTTCCAGCAACTTTTAATCACGATGCTTTTGTTGATTTTAGTTTTGGTTCATCCACTGAAATTGCATTACATAAAGTTGCTTGTAACAGAGTTTCACAGTTTTCAAGACATTTAATGTTGACATCCTTTACTAAACCATCGACAATGTTTCTCAGTAGTGTGATGTCATAACCATCCATTTAATCACATTTTGAACCAGTAGTTTCAATAAATCCTTCTGATACTTTGCTTGGATCTTTAACTTCAATAAATAGTGGATTTGCAACTTAATTAAAAAATCGACTCAAAAAGTCGATTTTAGTTAATTTTTTAGAATGACTAATCTGTATATTCTATAATAAAGTATGATGGGTAATATATTGCTGATTTCATCGTCTTTGAACCTTTCTCCAGAGCTATTACCATATTAAGATCATCATTTTTATTGGTATAAAAATTTGTAGTTCTATCTACCGCACCGTTATAAGAAAATAGATATGTTTTTAATTCAACTCGATTTGTTGGCTTCCCTCAATTAGTATCTCCAAAATGAGCTCGACGTTCAATTGTGGTATTTTTATCAGTATGTTGTAGGTAAGAGGGGAACTCGCCAGTATCAATCATTTCGAACTTTGAAAACAATCCTAATTCTTCCAAAAACTCATTAGCTCCTTGAAGATCAAAAAGCATTTGTTCACCACCTGGTATAAACCAATTCCATTTATTTGATTTTAATCCTTTTTTTCAGGATCTTGGAAGAATTATAAGATGTCGCTGTTCATCAGGAGATTCTTTAAATTCTACATCTTCCATGTGATAGAATTTTTGTTGATAGTCAAATGAATCACTTATAAATTTTTCATAATAGCTTCTAGTACTACTATAGCTGGTTTTTTGACGAATAAATAAAACTCTTTCAGAAAAATCATAGGTTTGTCCCTCCATTACGAAAGACAAATTTTTTAACTCAGCTCCGTAAGAAGCAATTGTTAACTTATCTTCATCATCTTTAATTTCAAATTTTGATTTATAAGTTGATAGCAATGTTTGAATAACCCTATTATCTGCAATGTTATTTTCTAGATTGTATTGATTAATAGATCTTGAAATTCCAGAATCCTTTTTAATTTTTTCATCTAAAAAACTTTTTTCAGCAACGTTATCTATAACCGGTCTTATTCAATCACCAGTGTCATCATCGGATGCGTTTCTTAAAAATTTATCTTTATCCTCACCGTTATAAATCATTGCTTTGTTCAAAGTAAGATTACGCTCTTCAAACTGAGCAATTCGAGCTTCAGTTTTATATCGACTTGCATTTTCTACAGTGCTAGAATTTACAACCAAGGATAATTCGTTTGTGTTAATTTTTTGAATATTTGAATTACTTGTAGCAAATATTACCAGTTCCTGAGTTAGATCGCTTTTCAACTCTGCACTTGAACTAATTTTGTCTGCTATAGCACCTTGTTCACCTTTGTTGCTGATAAAAGAATACTTATTGGCTAATGTTTCATTAATTAATTTATCATAGCCCTCAGAAATATCTTTAGCTTTGTCAGCTAAAGATTTTGCAGCAAAAATATTCATAGTAGCTGTTGTTTCAATTTCTTGCAATCCTTTTTCGCCCGTAATTTCTTTGTAGGTAATTAAACTTGTAAGTCGAATAGCCAATGATAAATTCTTGTCTTTTTTATAAAGCTCGATTGATTTTATATCAATTCCATTTTTTAATGGGGTTGAAGAATCCATTGTTACTAAATTATAGTTAATATTGTTGCTAACTTCTTGTGCTAATTTCTGATTAATTTTCTCTGTTGGAATAATGTTGTAAATACCAGCACTTACCTTGCGATAATAAAAACTATTTTTATCTTGGAGATGCTCTTCATTATCCAACAATTCTTGAATCGTAAAGCCTTCCAACAATGGATCATCTTCCGCAATTCATGCATAAGGCAGGAAAGCCTCAAACATTGCAGTTTTAAAAATAGCAGTAACTTCACCAATAAAATTATTTAAAGCTTGGTTATAGTCATATTGTTTAACATCTTTTTCTTTGGTTTTACAACTAACAGCATAAATTGGCGTGGGCACCACCATTAACGAAGCTGCAAGTATTTGTAACAATTTTTTCATTTAAAATCTCCTATTTTACATATTAATAATTATACCTTTAATGAGGCTTTATTTCAATCTGGTTTAATTCTTAGAAAAACAAAATCAGTTGTGATTTACTTCCAATTTTTCAAATGCATGTTTCAGATATTATATGGGTAAGCAATAAATTACTTAAACTCCAGTTCCAGCAACTTTTAATCACGATGCTTTTGTTGATTTTAGTTTTGGTTCATCCGCTGAAATTGCATTACATAAAGTTGCTTGTAACAGAGTTTCACAGTTTTCAAGACATCTAATGTTGACATCCTTTACTAAACCATGGATAATGTTTCTCAGTAGTGTGATGTCATAACCATCCATTTAATCACATTTTGAACCAGTAGTTTCAATAAATCCTTCTGATACTTTGCTTGGATCTTTAACTTCAATAAATAGTGGATTTGCAACTTAATTAAAAAATCGACTCAAAAAGTCGATTTTAGTTAATTTTTTAGAATGACTAATCTGTATATTCCACAATAAAGTATGATGGGTACTGTTTTGCTGTTTTCATTGTCTTTTTAGCACTCTCCAGAGCTATTACCATATTAAGATCATCATTTTTATTGGTATAAAAATTTGTAGTTCTATCTGCCACACCGTTATAAGAAAATAGATATGTTTTTAATTCAACTCGATTAGTCGGCTTCCCTCAATTAGTATCTCCAAAATGAGCTCGAAGTTCAATTGTACTTTTTTGAGAAGTATGTTTTATGTAAGAAGGGAACTCGCCAGTATCAATCATTTCGAACTTTGAAAACAATCCTAATTCTTCCAAAAACTCACTGGCTCCTTGAAGATCATAAAGTTTTTGTTCCTCACCAGGTTGAAAAAAATTCCATCTAGATTTTCTTATGTATCCTTTTCAGTTTCTTGGAAGAATTATAAGATGTCGCTGTTCATCAGGAGATTCTTTAAATTCTATATCTTTCATGTGATAGAATTTTTGTTGATAATCAAATGAATCACTTATAAATTTTTCATAATAGCTTCTAGTACTACTATAGCTGGTTTTTTGACGAATAAATAAAACTCTTTCAGAAAAATCATAGGTTTGTCCCTCCATTACGAAAGACAAATTTTTTAACTCAGCTCCGTAAGAAGCAATTGTTAACTTGTCTTCATCATCTTTAATTTCAAATTTTGATTTATAAGTTGATAGCAATGTTTGAATAATCTTATTATCTGCAATGTTATTTTCTAGATTGTATTGATTAATAGATCTTGAAATTCCAGAATCCATTTCAATTTTTTTATCTAGAAAACTTTTTTCAGCAACGTTATCTATAACTGGTATTATTCAATCACCAGTGTCATCATTGGAAGCGTTTCTTAAAAATTGATCTTTTTCCTCACCGTCATAAATCATCGCTTTGTTCAAAGTAAGATTACGCTCTTCAAACTGAGCAATTCGAGCTTCAGTTTTATATCGACTTGCATTTTCTACAGTGCTAGAATTTACAACCGTGGTTAGTTGGTTTGTGTTAATTTCTTGGACATTTGAATTATTTGTTGCAAATGTTGCCAGTTCCTGAGTTAGGTTGCTTTTCAACTCTGCACTTGAACTAATTTTGTCTGCTATAGCACCTTGTTCACCTTTGTTGCTGATAAAAGAATACTTATTGGCTAATGTTTCATTAATTAATTTATCATAGCCCTCAGAAATATCTTTAGCTTTGTCGGCTAAAGATTTTGCAGCAAAAATATTCATAGTAGCTGTTGTTTCAATTTCTTGCAATCCTTTTTCGCCCGTAATTTCTTTGTAGGTAATTAAACTTGTAAGTCGAATATCCACTGATAAATTCCTGTCTTTTTTGTGAAGCTCGATTGATTTTATATCAATTCCATTTTTTAATGGGGTTGAAGAATCCATTGTTACTAAATTGTAGTTAATATTATTGCTAACTTCTTGTACTAATTTTTGATTAATTTTCGCTATTGGAATAATGTTGTAAATACCAGCACTTACCTTACGATAATAAAAACTATTTTTATCTTGAAGATTATCTTCATTATCTAACAATTCTTGAATCGTAAAGCCTTCCAACAATTGATCATCTTCTGCAATTCATGCATAAGGTAGGAATGCCTCAAAAATTGCAGTTTTAAAAATAGCAGTAACTTCACCAATAAAATCATTTAAAGCTTGGTTATAGTCGTATTCTTTAACATCTTTTTCTTTGGTTTTACAACTAACAGCATAAATTGGCGTGGGCACCACCATTAATGAAGCTGCAAGTATTTGCAATAATTTTCTCATTTAAAATCTCCTATTTTACATATTAATAATTATATCATTAAGGCAGTTTTATTTCAATCTGGTTTAATTCTTATAAAAACAAAAAATTCCTTTAACAGAAATAAATGCTAACATTCGTAACTATTGAAAGGAATTTTTAACCAATAAAATTAGTTGTGGTTTACTCACAGTTTTTCAACCGCAGGTTTTAGAGATGATATATATGGACCATAAATTACTTGAACTCCAGTCCCAGCAACTTTTACTCCCAACGCTTTTGTTGATTTTAGTTTTGGTTCATCCACTAAACTGGCGTCAAATACTGTTACTCGTAAACGAGTCGCACAGTTATCAAGCAATTTAATGTTGGCATCTCCTCCCAAACCGTCAATAATGTTTCTAAGTAGTGTGATGTCATAACCATCGATTTGATCAGATTTTGACCCACCTTTTTTAGAGGTTGTTTTTTTACCATCACTGTGTCCCATTAATTCATTTAGTTCATTATGAATAATTTCTGGGTTATCGTATTTAATGTAAATTTTAGCCATTTTCTAACCCTCAACTTTCATAGCTTTTGAACCAGTAGTTTTAATAACACCTTCTGATACTTTGCTTGGATCTTTAACTTCGATGATTAGTTCAGTTTTTGAATGATCTAAATCAATAATATTGTCTTTTCCTCCAAGTGCTTTTAATAATTTTTCAGCATTAGCTGAGTCTTTTTTAGTTCCTTTTGCAAGTGATGCTTTTAAAGCTTCAACTGCAACGTTTTCTTCACCAACTTCTTCACGACCTGGTGTTTTGTAATCTTTAGCTTTGATAATTCATCAGAATCCGAAGAAATATGATGGTGACATGATTAGTAATCCGTAGATTGGAATTCACATTGCCCCAGTTCTACCAGCTCAACTACCGAAGATTGCTCCTCCACTAGTTCCTGTTGAGTATCCTGGGATAATTCCAAAGAAGATTCAGTCAATAAATCCAGCTGCGAATCCTTGTCCAACTGTAACATTTAATAAGTATGCCATCATGAAACTTATTCCGGCCATAAAGGCGTCAAATAAGTATAACATTGGTGCTACGAATAAGAATGAGAATAGAATTGGTTCAGTGATTCCAGTTAAGAAACTAGTTGCGGCTGCAGAAATTAAAATTCCTGAACTTTGCTTACGGTTTTCTGGTTTTGCCATCATAATCATGGCAGCAGCTCCGAATGGATATCCATATTGCATAAAGGCAAAACGTCCTGACATAAACATTGTTCCTACTTCGTTTGTAAAGTGGTTGAAATTAATCATTCAGCTACCAGCTTCACCAGAAATTTGGTTTGCAAAGTTAGCATTTCAAACAGTGTTCATTTCTAATGCTGCACGAGCTTCATCTGTCATTTGTCAACCGTTTCCGCCCATTCATTTCATTTGTTCAAAGAAAATTGTGTATGCTCCAGAAGTCATTGTTCAACCTGTAATTACATTGTTTGAATCAATGATTGGAGTTAATCATTCCCCTCCAGCTGATGTATATCAGAATGGAGTATATTGTACATGGTGTAGTCCCATTGGAATTAGAAGACGTTCAGTAATACCAAAGAACATAGCAACTAGTGCTCCAGCTGTTCTAGAGAATTCTTCTTGTCCTCCAATTCCCATAAGTGAACCCATCCCTGATCCAATTAAGTACAGTAATTGTAAGAAGGCAGGTCATACGAAGAAGAATCCTAAACCTGCTGCGATTCCAAAGAAGAAACCAGCAATTGGTACAAATTTTTCTCCACCAAAGAATCCTAAAACTCTTGGTACTTTAATATTATATGTGCGGTTGTGGATTACTGACATCCCTCAACCAATTAAAATTCCTCCAAGAACAGATAGGTCAAGTGTTGGGGTAATTCCTAGAACGCTTTTCAACATCCCTTTGTTAGTTCCCTCACTAACCAATCCATACTTACCAGCTAATCCTCATGGGTCAAATTGAACCACTGCATCTCCGGCTGTATTTGTTGTTGGTAAGAATAGTGCCATTATTGTTGAAGACATAACTACGTATGCAACAAATGCTGAAACGGCTGCAACACCTTTAGATTGTTTTGCAAATCCAAAAGCTACCGAGGTACAAAATAGTACCCCTAAACAACCAAAAACGATATCTCCGATTGACTTCATTATGTTAAAGAAGTTAACTGCTCCATCCCCTCAATTATTTTGTTGAGCGGCGGCTGCAAATCCTCCCCCAATTCCCAGGAATAGACCCGCGATTGGAAGAACTGCAATCGGAAAAACGATTACTCTGGCTAAATTTTGTAATTTTGAAAAACTTGCTCCCTTAAATTTGTTTCAATTTTTTCCAAAATTAGAATTAGCAAAAGCTTCTTTTTTTTCAGCTTTTTTGGCAATTTTGTCCTCTTTTGAGAGGCTTTTATCGTTTTCTAGTGTGACGATTTTATCGTTTGCCATAAATTCTCCTTTTATTTGTTTAGATATTTTTTTATAAAGTGTTTATTATTTTGGTTCACTCAATGTGAAAATGAATGATCCTTCACCTCTTCAAAGTCCGTTTCCATCAACGGCTTTTAAAGTAACCTTTATAAAGTTAGTGTCAAATAAATCTCCACTAGCCTTATTCTGAATTGAATCTTCTGTTTCGGGTACTTCAGGTACTACTTCCTCTGATTTTGAAGCATAGAAAGATTTTGTAAACTCTCCATCTTCTTTATCATCTCCAGTTACTTCAAAAGTAAAATGAACATTTTCTTTTGAACCACTTACGATTTCAGCAGTTACCGATCTTACAGCCGCCACAAACGTATCAACTGGCATTTCCTTGCTAAAAGAATTAGATCCTGATTCATAGTATTTACTAATGTTTTCACCATCTCGGTCTCATCCACGTAATTTAGCTTGAATTGCTGGTGCATATTGATCAAATGATGCAATTTTAACATCACAAGAAACCACAACACCTGCAGCTGAAGCTGTTAGGGTGAAACCTGCTAATAGATTTAATAACTTTCTCAATTTGAATTTCCTTCCTACTGTACTAATATCTGTACTTATTTATTATATAGTTATTTTCCAAAAATTATACAAAAAATATAAAAAAAATAGAAATTTTGGAAACTTTTAACCTTGTTGGAAAAAAGTAAACTTGATATTATAGCGAAAAAAAAACTAAGTTTTAGCTTAGTTAGTTTCATTATTTTGCTAAAGATTTTTTAGCAGTTTCAATAATTGCCTCGAATTGTTTTGGTTCGTTAATTGCTAATTCTGATAGCATTTTACGATTTACCTCAATTCCAGCCAATTTAAGACCATTCATAAATTTTGAATAGCTCATCCCGTGAGGACGCACTGCAGCATTAATCCTTACGATTCATAAACTTCTAAAGTCACGTTTACGTAATTTACGCCCGACAAAGGCATAGGCCATAGAACGAACTACTTGTTCATGTGCTTTTTTGTAACTTGATTTTTTTGTACCGTAGTAACCTTTGGCACGCTTAATTCAACGTTTTCTTCTTGCTCTGGTTACTTTACCAAATTTAACTCTTGCCATATAATTTCGCTCCTACCTATCCTTGTAATAAACCTTTTAAACGTTTCATATCTGTTGAATGAACAAATATTACTTTTTTAAGGTGTCTTTTTTGTTTTGTTGATTTGTTTTGTGCTAAGTGTGAACAATAAGCTTGACCACGTTTTCATTTTCCAGCAGCATTTTTTCTTACGCGTTTTGCTAGAGAACTTTTTGTTTTCATTTTTGGCATAAATAAACTCCTCCTAATTTGATTAGCCTTTTTTCGGCACTACATAGACATCTAAGAATCTAGCTGTTAGTTTGGGTTCTTTTTCTACCTTACAAACATCGTCAATAATTGCTAAGAAAGCATTCAAAGTTTTTTGACCAAATTCTTGATGTACTATTTCTCTTCCTTTAAATTTTAGAGAAATTTTAACTCTATCTCCATTTGAAAGAAATTCGCGAGCTTTTTTAGCTTTGGTTTCTAAATCATGTTGTCCAATTCCTACAGTTAAACGAATTTCTTTGTTTTCTGTTCTCACTTGATTTTTCTTGTTTTCTTTTAGCTTACGCTTTTGCTCATATTTAAACTTTCCGTAATCTAAAATTTTTGCAATCGCCGTGAAATTATCTTGTTGACTAACTTGCATTAAGTCTAAGCCCTGTTCCTCAGCCATTTTGATTGCTTCCATCTTTGGAATTGGTCCAATTTTGTTTCCATCATTATCGATGATTAAAACCATTTTTGCTCTGATCTCACGATTGACAAAATCCGACTTTACGTCCTTTTTGATATCTGCCATTTAATTCCTCCATTAAAATAAAAAATGTGCCATTTAAAGACTAATAGCACACTAAAATATTATTAACTATTTTTAGTTATAATAATCAGATTTTACCGCATCATTTAATTGACGGTGAGCTTGTGCTACTTCTTTAAACCTTCTTAATTATGACATATTCAGAAAAAATGTCAATATTTATCATTACTTTATAGTTAATTTTTAAAACAATGGGTTATATGTGTATTTTAACAATTTTGATTGTTGGACCAATTTTTAATAGTTCACTAATCAAAATAGACAAAAATATTATAAGTATCTAAGATCTTTAATTTTAATCATTTTCAATGTCAAAATTTAAAGTATCAATGTAAATTTTAGTTAATTTATCAATTGTATCCGAATTTGCGTTAGTTCTGATATCTCAAATTCCTCAGTTAAATATTAAATCTTTAAAAATTTCTATTTTATCAAAAGGCATCACTGGTATCTCTGGTACCAAAAATCCAGGATAGAATTTTCAAAATTGAAATAATTCATAAAAAAGTTGTGCTTTTTCAATTAAGTATTCTTGATGTTTTGGGCTTTTTTTAGCAGATTCTAGAAATACATTTAGGTCATCTTTTAGTGTTGAGCCTTCGAAAATATGCTTTATTTCTTCATCAGCAGCTCTACTTAAATTAATTAGATTATTCCATTTCTTTTCAAACGTTTCTAGGACATCCATTGCAGTATTTGTTATTTTTAAGGTATCACACGATATTACACTCAAGGTAATTGGTGAGACCATGGAGATAGATGATAAAAAAATTAGTAGTTTTTTCATTTTAATACTCCCTTCAAAGCTTTGCGCCTTCAGATATATTAACTCAGAACTACTAATTATCAAGACTTTAAGAAGTTTTTGTAATTTTTTAAGGTTTTTAATTATGAATAGTGTATTTATTCAAATCTTTTTATGTCATCAACTAAAGGGTCTTCACGTTCTAGGCTTCTCTTCATGTTATTTTTTTCTAAAAAATTCAGGTAATCTAAAAGTTTCTCATTTAACTCATTTTGACTTTTTTTGACTTTTTTGTCATCTGGATTATTTGAAATATCATATTTTAAATCCCTGATTAATTGTTCAAATCTATACTGTTCTAAACGCAGATTGAACATTTTAGTCTTATGTTCATCACTGTATTTTTTTTCCGGAATTTTGGTTACTCCTTCAAAATAATCTAAATCAATATGTTTACATCCAACATGGTGGTATCCAGCCGCAATTGCTTCTTTCATTGTGGGAGCTTGGGAATGTTCATCAGCAATAATAATAACCGTATTTTCCCATGGTCGACAAAGAGCACATGGATCTTCTTCTTCTCGAACATAAACAACTTTTGAAAGTCTTAATGATTGTTTTTTACCAAATCAATTGTAAACTCCCATGTAGGGTTCGTTTTGCTTATCTTTAATTTTCTCTTCTTTTTGTTTTTCTAAAAGTTCTTGGCGAACTTCCTTGCGCTTGGTTATTTTGCCCCAAGGAACTATCATAAACAATAGAAGAACAAAGGCTATAATTATTAAAATAATTCATCATGGTAAGTTATTTATTTCGCTTCCATTAGGTTTTGTAGCATTAATGTTTTGATTAATTATTGTGTTCATTTAAAACCTCGTAGTATTTTTGAATTAAATCGATGTTGACTTGCTGCTGGCGATCACATTTCGCACATTTAAAAACACCAATTTTATCATTTTGAATTGATTGATCTGAATTAATTAAGAACTTTTGGTAGTCTCAACACTTTTTGCAAAATAAATATATAAAACTGCTTTCTGATACTAATTCTAATTTCATATTTTTCCCTCTCATTAATTTGAAATGTAGTAACTAACCCCCATTCCAAACATAAAAATTCCTGCTGCTATTGATAAAAAAATCATAAAAATAAAGAAATAATGCTGCCAAAAACTAAAGATTTTGTATCTTCCTGATTCTGTTGTGAAGTCTGCTTTTTCAAATTTACGCTTTACTTTTCATTTTCTATAGATAAAAATAAAACCAATTCCTAAAATAATAGCTAAAAAACTAAAACCAATCAATAAATTGCTTGTTAGTTGTGAAATTTCTCCCGATAGCAACATACCAAAATCTCCTTTTTAATATTATAACCGATTAATTAAGATACCACTAATTAAATAGATTATTTGACTCTAGTAAATAAAATTAAGGTTAATATTTTAAGATAATTACACCTGAGGCCAAAATTAATAATTAATTGACTGAACAAATAAAAAACAACCATAACAAATAATGTTGTGGTTGTTTTTGTATTATGTTTAATATCTTGACCAATTTCAAAATAAAATAATAGTTTTATTTTTGTTAATTTATTTTAAATAAATTTTCAAGGATTTGGTTTTTCGAGATTTTGTGTTTTGGCAATATCATATCTATAACCAAAATTAATTCCCATCCCCTGTTGTGCATATCCATAGCTGCGTGAGAAAAATTGAAAGTAAATATCTGGAAAAAAGTATTCCAATTCCCTATCATAGAAATAGACATAACCCTCTTCATTAAAGACTGTTTTTGAAATACGAGTGCTTCCAAAACCGAGTTTCATTTCTAATGTTAAATTTAATTTTTGTCTTATTTCCTCAGACTCAGGATTGGCGTCTAATAAATCTTGAAAGTAATCATAACCACTCAAAACTTGTAAAGGCTCAAATTCGTTTCAGCTTTCAGGTTTATTAAGGAAAAATGTTAATTCGGGATTTTGTTCCTCGGTTTTTTCATTAATATTATAAAATTTTTGTGCGAAGTTTAAAGAATCTAAATAAAAGTTTCGTGCTAATTCCTTTGTATTTTCAAAAGTTTTTAATTGCTGCCTCACAGCAATTGTCATATCAGATAGCTCAAAATTCTCACCATTATATTCCACTTTACTATTTTTAACAGATGTTTTTAGTAAGGCGATTGTATTCTGGTCTTTGTCCATATCTAAAAGAAAATGCGACTGCTGTTTTTCTAAAGTAGATTTTAAATTTTTTTCGTTATTAAAATGAAAATCTAATACGAATGGATTTAAATCTATTGCCATGTCAGGATAAACCTTGAGACCTTCTTCTAAACCGGGTATTAATGAAATTGAAAAACTACGAACAAATGAACTATCCTTTTCTACTAGGCCATCTAATAGATCATCAATTTTATCTTGTTGACCCATTAGAGCTTGTCTAACCGTTTCAATATGATTTAAACCTTGACCTCAAGTTCACTTATTATTTGGAAATTGATATGATGAAATAACTGCCGAATTTGTGGCTGTAGTTAATGTTGCAGATCCCAAACTTGCAATTCCCTCCACACTTTCAACAGCCTCTTTTATAATTTCATTAGCTTGTTGTTTAAGCGAGAAGTCTTCATCAATTGCAAGGGCAGTTTCCTCTATGTTACCTTTATCGCTTTTGAATATAAAATTATTAGAATTTTCCTCATTATTTATAGCGTCAGCGTATTTATTATTAGCTTCTTTAAGAATTTCTGCTGTTTTTTTCTCTACAAAAATAGTCATTTGCGCTGTGGATTTTATTGGTTCAAACTCCTGTTGTTCGGACTGATTTTTATATAAAATTTTTGAATCAATTTCTACGCTAAGTGTTACAGCGTTATTTAGAGGTTTTGGGATTATTTCAATTTTAGAAATTTGATATCCACCTTGCAAGGGATTTTGGTTATTATAAACCATCTTTTTGTAGTTAATATTTTGAACTACTTGGCTATTTACTTCACTTAATATTTTATCTCAGTTAATTATTGCTCTAATTTGAGTGTTAAGATCTTTGAACTCTTCACTATCGTTTTTAACCACACCCTCAATACTATTAAACTTTTCAACATTTCAACCTTCAATGGGAGAATCCTCTTCGCTTATAAAAATAAATTTACTGAAATCCTCTGCAATATTTTTTTGAAAAATTTCTCTAATAATATCAATCATTTGATTTTTATTTTGTTCATAATCATATTCGTCATCGATTTCTCTTGGTTTCTTTTGACAAGCAACAACGCTCATGGGGGTAGAAACCGTAATAGTTGCGACTCCCAATATGCTTAATAATTTTTTCATTTTTCCGCTCCTTATATAAATATAATATTATTTTATATGCTTATAAATGTTATTGCAATGGAAAATTTTTTTTATTTAAAAACTATTAAAGTCCAGAATCAGCAGTTTTTTTTAGTATTATTTAATCTTTTTAAACTGCCATCTAGTTTTTGGGCCAATAAAATTATATTTCTTTTCTTCATCCTTAAAGTTATCATTCAAAATAGTATGGTACTATCCTTTGCAATGCGATTCATTATCATCAATAATAAAAATATGATCTATATTGTAACTTGATTTTTATTTACCCGTAATAGCATTTTCTTTAATTGCTGGTGCTTGATAATGTTGGTCAGCGATAATAAAATAGTATTTTTCCGCGGCCCACAAAAAACAAATAGGCAGTCTTCTTCTTGAGCATAAATAACTTTTGACAATCTTATTGGTTGCGTTTTGCTAAACCAATTATAAGCCTCATTTTTCTTATCTTAAATGTTGTCTTCCTTATTTTTTCTAAAATTTTTTGTGAATTTGCTTGCGATTGGTTATTTTACCCGAAGGAACTACCACCAATAAAAGAATAGAAAAGGCTATAATTATTAAAAAAATATCAGTTTTGTCTCCTTAATTGCTTGATTTGAATTTATTAAGAAATCTTAGTCGTTTTAGCAAAATAAATATATAAAACTACTTTTCTACAATAATTCTAATTACATATTTTTAGTTCTCATTAATTTGATATGTAGTAACCTTCTCCAATTCCCAAAATAAAAAACGATGTTGCCAGAAACTAAATACTTCGTAGCTCTCTTATTAAGTTGTAAAATTTGCTTTTAGAAAATTACGCTTACTCTTCATTTACTATATATAAAAATAATGCTAATTGATAAAATAACAACCAAGAAACTAAAACTAATTAATAAATTACTTGTTAATTTTGGGATTTCTACCGCTAGCAAAATGCAAAAATCATCTTTTTAATTTTATATGTGATTAATTAAGATACTGCTCACTAAATATATTGTTTATAATTTATAAATAAAATATTTAATTTTATTAATGACTTAGGAAAAATTAGGGATTTTTGCGAGAACAGCAGAATACAAAAACAACCATAACAAATAATGTTGTGGTTGTTTTTGTATTATGTTTAATATCTTGACCAATTTCAAAATAAAATAATGTTTTGATTTTTTTTAATTTATTTTAAATAAATTTTCAAGGATTCGGATTTTCGAGATTCTGTTTTTTGGCAATATCATATCTATAACCAAAATTAATTCCCATCCCCTCTTGTTCATTTCCATAACTGTGTGAGAAAAATAGAAAGTAAATATCTGGAGAAAAGCTTTCCAGTACTTTATCATAGAAATATACATAACCCTCTTCGTTAAAGACTGTTTTTGAAATGCGTGTCGATGAAAAACCGGTTCTCATTTGTACTGTTAAATTTAATTTTTGTCTTATTTCCTCAGACTCAGGATTGGCGTCTAATAAATCTTGAAAGTAATCATAACCACTCAAAACTTGTAAAGGCTCAAATTCGTTTCAGCTCTCAGGTTTATTTAGGAAAAATGTTAATTCGGGATTTTGTTCTTCGGTTTTTTCATTAATATTATAAAATTTTTGTGCAAAGTTTAAAGAATCTAAATAAAAGTTTCGTGCTAATTCCTTTGTGTTTTCAAAAGTTTTTAATTGCTGCCTCACAGCAATTGTCATATTAGATAGCTCAAAATTCTCACCATTATATTCCACTTTACTATTTTTAACAGATGTTTTTAGTAAGGCGATTGTATTCTGGTCTTTGTCCATATCTAAAAGAAAATGCGACTGCTGATATTCTAAAGTAGATTTAAAATTTTTTTCGTAATTAAAATGACGATCTAATATGAATGGATTTAAATCTCTTGACATGTCCGGATAAACCTTAAGACCTTCTTCTAAACCTGGTATTTCTGAAATTCTAAAACCACCATTATAAAAAAATGAAGGATTACTTTCTACTAAGCCATCTAACAGCTCATCAATTTTATCTTGATTACCCATTAGAGCTTGTCTAACCGTTTCCAAAGGGCCGCCACCTTTACCTCAAGTTCAATTAATTTGTGGATATTGATATGATGAAATGATTGCCGAACTTTTTGATGATGTATCCAATGTTGCAGATCCCAAACTTGTGATTCCCTCCACACTTTCAACAGCCTCTTTTATAATTTCGTTAGCTTTTTGTCTAAGTGAAAGGTCTTCATCAATTGCAAGGGCAGTTTCCTTTATGTTACCTTTATCGCTTTTGAATATAAAATTATTAGAATTTTCTTCATTATTTATAGCGTCAGCGTATTTATTATTAGCTTCTTTAAGAATTTCTGCTGTTTTTTTCTCTTCAAAAATAGTCATTTTCGCTGTGGATTTTATAGGTTCAAACTCTTGTTGTTCGGACTGATTTTTATATAAAATTGATGAATCAATTTCTACGCTAATTGTTACAGCGTTATTTTCAGGTTTTGGGAATATTTCAATTTTAGAAATTTGATATCCACCTTGCAAGGGATTTTGGTTATTATAAATCATGCTTTTGTAGTTAATATTTTGAACTACTTGGCTATTTACTTCACTTAATATTTTATCTCAGTTAATTATTGCTCTAATTTGAGTGTTAAGATCTTTGAACTCTTCACTATCGTTTTTAACCACACCCTCAATACTATTAAACTTTTCAACACTTCATCCTTCAATGGGAGAATCCTCTTCACTTATAAAAATGAATTTGCTAAAATCCTCTGCAATATTTTTTTGAAAAATTTCTCTAATAATATCAATCATTTGATTTTTATTTTGTTCATAATCATATTCGTCATCGATTTCTCTTAGTTTCTTTTGACAAGCAACAACGCTCATGGGGGTAGAAACCGTAATAGTTGCGACTCCCAATATGCTTAATAATTTTTTCATTTTTCCCCTCCTTATATAAATATAATATTATTTTATATCTTTATAAATATTATTGCAATGGAAAAATTTTTTTATTTAAAAACTATTAAAGTCCAGAATCAGCAGTTTTTTTTAGTATTATTTAATCTTTTTAAACTGCCATCTAGTTTTTGGGCCAATAAAATTATATTTCTTTTCTTCATCCTTAAAGTTATCGTTCAAAATAGTATGGTACTATCCCTTGCAATGCGATTCATTATCATCAATAATAAAAATATGATCTATATTGTAACTTGATTTTTATTTACCCGTAATAGCATTTTCTTTAATTGCTGGTGCTTGATAATGTTGGTCAGCAATAATAAAATAGTATTTTTCCGCGGCCCACAAAAAACAAATAGACAGTCTTCTTCTTGAGCATAAAGAACTTTTGACAATCTTAATGGTTGCGTTTTGCTAAACCAATTATAAGCCTCATTTTTCTTATCTTAAATGTTGTCTTCCTTGTTTTTTCTAAAATTTTTTGTGAATTTGCTTGCGATTGGTTATTTTACCCGAAGGAACTAACACCAATAAAAGAAGAGAAAAGGCTATAATTATTAAAAAAACATCAGTTTTGTCTCCTTAATTGCTTGATTTGAATTTATTAAGAAATCTTAGTCGTTTCAGTAGTTTTAGCAAAATAAATATATAAAACTACTTTTCTACAATAATTCTAATTACATATTTTTAGTTCTCATTAATTTGATTTGTAGTGACCTTCTCCAATTCTAAAAATAAAAAACGATGTTGCCAGAAACTAAATAATACGTAGCTCTCTTATTAATTTGTAAAATTCGCTTTTAGAAAATTACGCTTACTCTTCATTTTCTATATATAGAAATAATGCTAATTGATAAAATAACAACCAAGAAACTAAAACTAATTAATAAATTACTTGTTAATTTCGGGATTTCTCCCACTAGCAAAATGCAAAAATCATCTTTTTAATTTTATATGCGATTAATTAAGATACTGCTAACTAAATATATTGTTTATAAGTCATTAATAAAATATTTAATTTTATTAATGACTTAGGAAAAATTTAGGGATTTTTGCGAGAACAGCTGAATACAAAAACAACCATAACAAATAATGTTGTGGTTGTTTTTGTATTATGTTTAATATCTTGACCAATTTCAAAATAAAATAATAGTTTTTATTTTTGTTAATTTATTTTAAATGAATTTTCAAGGATTTGGTTTTTCGAGATTTTGCTCCTCGGCAATATCATATCTATAACCAAAACTAATTCCCATACCCTTTTGTGTATTTCCATAACTGACTGAGAAGAATTGAAAGAAAAGATCTGGGGTTGCGTATTTCAATACATCATTATAGAAATAGACGTAACCCTCTTCGTTAAAGACTGTTTTTGCAATTAAATTTGCACCTCTAGCATATTGCATTAGTACTGTTAAATTTAATTTTTGTCTTATTTCCTCAGACTCAGGATTGGCGTCTAATAAATTTTGAAAGTAATCATAACCACTCAAAACTTGTAAGGGTTCAAATTCGTTTCAGCTTTCAGGTTTATTCAGGTAAAATGTTAATTCGGGATTTTGTTCCTCGGTTTTTTCATTAATATTATAAAATTTTTGTACGAAGTTTATAGAATCTAAATAAAAGTTTCGTGCTAATTCCTTTGTGTTTTCAAAAGTTTTTAATTGCTGCCTAACAGCAATTGTCATATCAGATAGCTCAAAACTCTCACCATTATATTCCACTTTACTATTTTTAACAGATGTTTTTAGTAAGGCGATTGTATTCTGGTCTTTGTCCATATCTAAAAGAAAATGCGACTGCTGTTTTTCTAAAGTAGATTTTAAATTTTTTTCGTCATCAAGTCTAAAATCTAATATGAATGGATTTAAATCTATTGCCATGTCCGGATAAACTAAGAGACCTTCTTCTAAACCGGGTATTCATGAAATTGGAAAACTACGAACAAATTCACTATTCTTTTCTACTAAGGCATCTAGCAGCTCATCAATTTTATTTTGTTTACCCATTAGAGCTTGTCTAACCGTTTTCAAAGAGCTGTCATTTCGACCTCAAAATCAATCATTATTTGCACTTTGATATGATGAAATGATTGCCGAACTTTTTGATAATGTAGTTAATGTTGCAGATCCCAAACTTGTGATTCCCTCCACACTTTCAACAGCCTCTTTTATAATTTCGTTAGCTTGTTGTTTAAGCGAAAGGTCTTCATCAATTGCAAGGGAAGTTTCCTTTATGTCACCTTTATCGCTTTTGAATATAAAATTATTAGAATTTTCTTCATTATTTATAGCGTCAGCGTATTTATTATTAGCTTCTTGAAGAATTTCGGCTGTTTTTTTCTGTTCAAAAATAGTCATTTGCGCTGTGGATTTTATTGGTTCAAACTCTTGTTGTTCGGACTGATTTTTATATAAAATTGTTGAATCAATTTCTACGCTAAGTGTTACAGCGTTATTTAGAGGTTTTGGGATTATTTCAATTTTAGAAATTTGATATCCCCCTTGCAAGGGATTTTGGTTATTATAAACCATCTTTTTGTAGTTAATATTTTGAACTACTTGGCTATTTACTTCACTTAATATTTTATCTCAGTTAATTATTGCTCTAATTTGAGTGTTAAGATCTTTGAACTCCTCACTATCGTTTTTAACCACACCAGGAATATTATTAAACTTTTCAACATTTCAACCTTCAATTGGAGAATCCTCTTCGCTTATAAAAATAAATTTACTGAAATCCTCTGCAATATTTTTTTGAAAAATTTCTCTAATAATATCAATCATTTGATTTTTATTTTGTTCATAATCATATTCGTCATCGATTTCTCTTGGTTTCTTTTGACAAGCAACAACGCTCATGGGTGTAGAAACCGTAATAGTTGCGACTCCCAATATGCTTAATAATTTTTTCATTTTTCCCCTCCTTATATAAATATAATATTATTATACACACTTATAATAAGCATTACAATGTAAAAGTTTTTGTTTAAAAACACCAACAAAGCTAGCTTTGTTGGTGTTTTTAGTCTTATTTTGTTTTTTTAAACTGATATCTAGTATTTGGGCCGATAAAATTCAAGATAAAGAGTTGTTCTGGTTTAATTGAGCCAATAAAATTATATTTCTTTTCATCATCTAAAAAGTTATCCTTTAAGATAATATGACACTCACCTTTATAATGTGAATCTTTATCATTTATAATAACAATATCACCCCTATTGTAAATTGATTTTTGCTTACCCACAAGAATATCTTCATTTTTATAATAAACCCTAGTCATTGTATAGCGAATAAACATTTCTGTAATATCCATTCGTCTAAAATGTAAATGGCTAAATAGGATTTTTTCTTCAGCTAAAGATAATTTATTTTCTAGTTTTAAATCAAAAGTAATTTCGTCACGATCTATTTGAGAAACCAATTTTAATTCTTCTTCACTGGCATAAGCATTTCCAAAGAAGACAACGTCAATTTCATCACAATATAATAAAATCTTAGCTTGGCTAACTACATCATAAAATCTCATGAACTCTAAAGTTGGAAACTCTTTATTTCCTAAAGCTGGTCCTTGAGTTCCAAAATGACTACCAATAAAGGCAGCGGTGCTTAATCGATGTTTTAAATATTTTTTATTAGCTTCTGAGAAAAAATCATAAGGGATGGCAGTATTTTTTTGAGGATAAAAATTATGACAACCACTTAAACGATTTTTAATTGGTTTAAAATCCATTACATTGGTAATTAAATTATCATTATTTGACATATTCAATTGCACATCAATTCCATAGCGATTATGGGTTAATTCTGCAATCTCACTTGGCAAACTTGGTGAATCTAATCTAATACAATCAATCCCCATTTCCAAGCATTTTTTGGGGTCTTTTAAATCAATTCCTAGACGTTCCAATGAAACATTTTCAAAATCAGCAATTGTATAAAAGCCAATACTTTTAGCATACTTTAAGGACTTGTTGATTTTTTGAATTAACTCAATTGGTTGATTATTTACATGAAAGTAACTTGTAAACACTTGAGTATAACCCAGAGATTTAGCTAAGTCCAAATAAGCTTTGTCCTTTTCAAAAGTTGATTGCTCTGGATAGATTGATATTCCTAATTGTTTTTTCATAAAAACGCCTTTCTAAAAAACAGATTCTTAAGAATCTGTTTCAATCATATTTTTAAACTTTTTGAGCTTTAGCTTCTAAAGCTTTACTTTTGGTTTCGGCTTTAGCTGCTTGTTTTTCCATATATTTATCTCATTTAGGTTTGTATTTTTCAACTTTGCTATCACGAGTAGCTTTGATTTCTTGAGCTTTTTGTAGGTATTTTTCTTCTTTTGCTTTAGCTTTTTTATTGTTGCTTTCAATCGCTAAGGCAAGTTTTTCTTTATTAACCATACGTTTTTCTCAGAATTCATTTACTGTCGCTGCATCATTTAATGCATTTTCTGCTTTTAATTCGTTACCTGAAACTTTTCTTTCAGTAATAACTCCATAACGATATTCTGGATCATTGTAGTAACGCATTTCTTGGTTGTATTGTTCAATGTTAGCTGCTTTTAATTTTTTGAAGTAGTTTGCATTGTCAATTAATACAAATGGGAAGTAGAAGATAATACTTACCCCTAGACAAATGGTTGCTGGAATAATCGCCATCGCATCAATTGAAGTTAATACAGCTCCAAAGATTCATGGACTTGTTCAAGGTGTTGCTACATATGAATATTTAACAATCCCTAAAACATCTGGTGAGAATAATCATCCAATAATTAGGTTAACAATTGGTGAGAAGATAAATGGTGCTACATAAATTGGGTTTAAAATTAATGGGTATCCAAAAATAGTTGGTTCATTAATTTGGAAAACTCCAGCTGGTAAAGCATATTTAGCAACTTCTCTTAATTCTTGACGTTTTGAAACGGCAAATGTCATAATTAGAAGTCCTAAAGTAGCTCCACTTCCCCCAACATACATATATGAGTCAAAGAAAGGTTTTGTAAATGCCCCCATTTGACCTGAATCTGCAGCCATTTGGTAACCCATTGAAGTTACTAGGGCTGCATTAATTCCTAAAATCATTCATCAAATTGGTTCAAAGATCCCAGCCATTAGGTTTGATCCATGAACTCCAAAGAATCAGAAGAATCCAGTGAAGAATACAAAGGCAATGGCTAAACCAATTCCCCCACTTCCAGTTGCAAAACCAATGAATGCAGCTGTAAAGATTTTATAAATAAAGGCTCCAGCACCAAATTGTGTGGGTCCTAAAACAATTGTTTGAAATGATGCTGATAAAATGTACCCTCCGTTAGCAGAATCTAAGTAGAAAGACATTTTAGCAGCCTCATTTAGTCATGCAAAGTTTGAGTGACCTTGTAAAGTTGCAATCGCTGTAGTTCAAACAGCTTGGTCAGCGGCTCCTAATGCATTATAAGTGTCAACAAAAGCTTTTTGGTTTTCTAATGAATTTTCTAGTGCCAATATTTGTAGCATTGGTGTTAATAATTCTTTATATTCCACAAAAGCTTGTAAAGCTCCTTTGTCTGCAAATAAAGCGTCAATATTATTTCCATCAATTGTTCCAAACATTTCACCAAATTGTTTTGAGGTTAAAGTAAAGTAGCTTCCACTATTTACAAATCAACCTCCACCAACAATTGCCATTGAAAGGAAGATAATGTTAACTGCTCCCACAGTTCCTAATGTAATTACCACGGGTAAGAATACAGCAAATGATTTACCAACTGCTGGGGGTACTCCGTCTGGTAATTTAATATTTAAGGCACGAACTCCTGATAAATAAATAAAGAATTCGGTTGCCAGTAATCCAAATAGTATTGCTTGAATTAATCCAACTGCTCCCATGAAGAAAGTAACTTCCCCCATACAAGCAAGTAGGAATGCTGATAATGAAACAAAACCAGCAATAATTGGTGATTTAAAATTACGACTTAATGCAATAAAGTATCCAAATAGGAAAGCAAAGTAAATTGCCATCATTCCTACAGTTACTGTATTGATATGTCCGAATGCCAATCCCCCAATTTTAGACGCTTGTCCTCATCCATTTGAAATGTCACCAAGTAATTCAGTAACTCCATCTCATGAAACACTAGGATTTGCAGCTTTACAAATAAGACCTAGAAGTGAAACATATCCACTTCCAGCCCCACCAAAGATAATTGCATTGATTAGAATTCCAATCGAACCTGCAATAATCAGTGGAATCATAGTTCCAAAAGAATCTCGAATCGCTGCTAAATGACGTTGGTTACCAACTTTAGCCATTCCCGGGACAAGCGATTCACTTATTCATTGTTTAAAGGTGCGTTTTTCTTTTTTTCGCACCTTTTGGACATCAAATTTTTCAACTTCTGCCATGATTAATACTCCTCTCCATATTTTTTTAAATAAAAAGTATGTTTCTTAGTTAATATTTTTTATTTACCTATTTTTTTATAGACATCAATAAACTCTTTTGCCAATAGAATAATAGTTTGAGTTGTTAATAATTGATCTTCGGCATGAATAAACAAAATCGGGAAGGTGATTTTCTCTCCTCCAGCTTCAGCGCTCACAATATCCATATGAGTTTTTTCTGCAGTTAGAATTGATTTTTCCGCTTCTTCAATTAAGTTTTCCGCTTCTTCATAACGACCATTTTTAGCAGCAACAATTGCTCCCATTGCATGGCCCTTTGCTTCCCCAGCAAAGGCAATAATTGTAAATGAGATTTCCTCAAAATTTCAAGTTTTACCCATCACAATTAACCTAACATTCTTTGTGCCATTTCGCACGCTTCCTTGGCTTTTGCTAAAGCATATATATTTGCAGGAATAACTTCAACTGGTTTATCAGTTAATTTTTTTAAATCTCCAAGAGCATAACTTACTTGTGGGCCAACCATAACGATATCTCATTGGTCAACTACAGTTTTAGCTTCTTGCATTGACATAGCCTCAATGGTTCATTCCAAACCTTCTTTACGAGCATAATCTGTCATTTTCTTGACAAGAGTACTTGTACTCATACCTGCTGAACAGCATAGTAAAATTTTCTTCATTTTATTTTCCTCCAATAATTTTTTCTATATTATTAGTATAACAATTATAGAATTTTTTTCCACTATTTTGACCAAAAAAGATTTTTTTCTCTACTTTATGCTAAAATTATTAAAAGAGGTTAATTATGGTTTCAAATCTAATTTATTATTGTTTTATTCCAATTGGATTGTGGTTGATATTTTTTCTAACAGTCTACATTTTGGAGACTTTTTTTCAAGTATTTATGCCTAAAAAGATTTTTTGACTACTTCTAACATTTGTTATTGTTACTTTAATAGTTATTGGCTTGGTGATCGGATCCTTACAATTTGAGTAAGAAAATTTTACATTAAGGCAAGCATTGAAAATAACCTTATCCTTGCAAATTTTGTAAGGATTTTTTAGTTCAATTACTATTACTAGTTCTTTAGTATATCACCTAAGAATATAATCACAAAATTATCAAAATAACATTCTTCATTAAAACTTCCATTTTTTAGACAAAAAAAACACCTCTAAACGAAATCAGAACAGTGTTTTTTACTGTTAATTTTGATTTAGGTGTTCAATTTATGAGGGGTTTTTAACTCTTAATTAAAGTCCTTAATTTTTCAATTAGTTGGGCTTTCCCCAAATGTATTCTCTTGCATTTCAGTTCTTCTTGGTATCAGTTTATCATGAGAAAGCAAAGTTCTAAGATAACGGAAATCAGTTCCGCTTGTTTGTCAATAAACCGCCATCTCCTTAATTTCCATTGAGGAATTTTGGCTCATATTGTATGTATAAATATAACCCTTTGAATTTATTCTCAAAAAGGAATTTATATTAGGACCAACTACTCCGTAAGTTCCATAAGCATTTATAAATTCGCTAACTAAAGGGTTACTTTTAGAGGCATTTTTAACAGCTTCTTCAAATGCGGCATCAAATATAGTTACAAATGAATATAATCGCGTTACCTCTAATTGACTCATAAGTTCTTCGGGTAATGTTAAATTATAAGTGAAATTGGGATTTTCCTTTACATCGAAGTTGGAGAATCCAAAAAATTCTCTAAAAAATTCTAAATAGGCAACATTAAAATTATAATTAAATTCTTTTGTATTTTGAAAGCTAGTTTTTTGTCGATTAACAATAAAATAGTTAGGCATTTCAACGGTAATTTCATTTCCACTTTTAGTCTCGTTATAAGAAACTGATATTTTTTCTAAATCTGTTCCAAATATTGCAATCGTCTGTTTGTCTTTATCTTTATCAATTTCAAAACTTGAATTTTTTATCAATTTTTTTAGTTGTAAGAACAGATAATTATCTTCGTTAAGACTTTCGGCAATGTTGTAATGATTAACAAATCATGAGCTGTTTGCATCTTCAAGTAGGTATTCTTTAACTTTAGGAAACAAATCAAAATTACCATTGTTAAAAGTTCTTGTTAAATCGCTATCAGGCTCGGTATTTATTCTTTTTGCAAAATTTTCTATTTGTTCAGAACCCTTTGATGTGATTGCAGAAACAAAACCTTCAAGCTTTAAATCAGATTCCATATTTTTTCATTCCCAAGCAATTGAATTTTGATTAGAAGGCGTCTGAGCATAAACAGAATTGACTTCGCTTGTGACCAATCCATAATTGTCTGAGTTAATTTCAAATTTATCAAAATTTGCATTTTGATCTAACGCTTTGTTTAAAGCGTTATTTATTGAAGTTTTTATACTTGCATTATTGTTAATCTCATTTGTAGTATTTAAAAGACTACCATTATTACTTGTAAAACTAAAACTATTAGCATACTCTTCACTTTCAAATTGGTGTCTTATTTGTTCATTAAGTTCATTTAAACTATCAGAAATATTAACATCGTTGAAAATATTCATGTTGATTGTGTGTCTAACGAAATCAGAAGTTTCTGGCCTACCATTAGAGTCTTGTAAAGATAGAGGAAACTCAAATTTAAATATCAGCATAACTGCATCGTTTGATTTTTTTGTGATATTTATGCTACTTAAACTAAATCCACTTTTTAAGGGATTTTGACCATTGATCAAAATTGGTTTGTAATTGATATTTTGCACAATATCTTTATTAATTTCTGAAACCATTTTATCAAAGTCAACAATATTTTTAAGATCTTTGGAAATATTACTAAAATATTGTGAATTTAAGGGTAGGTCAAAACTCTCGACTCCTTCATTTTCGGTTAAAACATCTAAAAGTCTCTTTATGCTGATACTTTCGAATTTGTCGTTAGCAGCTTCATTATCAATAAATAGGTATTTCTCAAAATCTTTGTCTAAGTTTCTAATTATTATTTCAGAAATTTGCGCAATTAAGTCCTTTTTTATTGCATCATAGTCAAAATCTCCAACATCGGTATTTTTATCTTTTTTACAAGCAATTACACTAGTTGTTGAACTAGCTATTAAAGTAATTGCCCCTAAAATACTCAATAATTTCTTCATTATATATTCCTCCATTTATAAAACTATAACACATATTCGTGTAATATTGTAAAAAATATCATGTTTTTTAAAAAAAGACAGAATGTAATAACTAAAGTAAATGATTTTAAATGAAGAAATCTACAATCATTTTAATAGCTGATAATCAAATTAGGATAATAAGTACCCACTTTATGTAAATTTCTTTTTTTAGGTATTTCTTTAAAATTAGTGCTAAAATTGTTCCTGATATTACTCCAATTATCATTGGCAACCCAATTGGTACCAATAGTTCGAAATTTTCAAAATTTTGATAATTTGTCAACAAGGCAATTAAAGATGATCCAGCGATTAACGCATGAGATATCGGACTTGCTTGTTTCATTGATAATTTGCATCAAATTAATAAAAAAGGCATCAATATCGGTCCGCCCCCCATTCCAGTGAGTGAGGTTACAAATCCGCCAGTCATAGCAATTGTTATTAATTTAATTGAACTAATATAGCTCTCATCATTTACTTTAATAAATCTAAATCCAGAAATAACTTGATTTTCATTGATTTTTTTTAATGTTCTATTTTTGAAAAAATACTCCACAAGTACCAAAAGTCCTCCAACAACTAGTAGAAGAAATCCTATAATCAATTTTAGAATATCAGCATTAAATAGTGTAACCACATAATTGCCAAGAAACACCATTGGTAAAGAAAACACAATACCAACTAAAATAACTTTATAACTAATAGATTTCTTAAACAAATTAAAGCCCACATTAATCGCAGCAGAAGCGAAAACTAATAATGTCGAAAGAAACTTGATCTCTTCAACTGAATTAGATTTCAAAAGTAAGAGTAGGATGGGGACAAAAAGTACTCCTCCACCAACTCCAGATAAACTTCCTAAACCCGAAACTAAGGCCGCTATAATTAATAGTGTAGGAATTTGTCATACTAATTGCATATTTTATCTCCTTTTTTTATTGAATAATTCAAAAATTATTCAAACAACACTCATTATTACAAACAACAGTGAACCAACGCCCATTAATATATATCCTAAAATAGCAATTTTAAAGCTCAATAAAACCACTCCGGTTAAAAGACAAAAAACCGCTATTAGCCCGATTGTGCAAATAGCAATTTTTTGAGATTTTAAAAGCGAACCATAAGATCCCATTTACTAAATTAAACCTCTTAAACTTTTGTGGTTTTTTTCAAATAGTAATTGAGCTTCTTGATAACTTACTTGATTTGTAATCATTATAGAGGCAAATTTGCAATCCATATCAGCCTCTTTTAAAATTGCTAAAGTTTTTTCGTTGTCACTTGTTTGGGTAAGTTCGTTAACTATTTTAATGCATCTAGCAACTAATTTTTCATTGGTAGCTTTAACATCAATCATTAGATTATCATATACTTTACCACTTTTAATCATTAAAGTTGTTGAAATCATATTTAACACCATTTTTGTAGCAGTTCCTGATTTCATTCTTGTACTTCCAGTAACAACTTCGGGTCCTGAATTTACTTCAATAACCCCATCACTGTATTTTCTAAATTCTGAATCAGTTGTCATACATAATCCAACACTAAAAGCATTGATTGACTTAGCATATTTTAAAGCCCCTATAA
Organism: Spiroplasma endosymbiont of Panorpa germanica; assembly: GCF_964019765.1. Taxonomy (NCBI): domain Bacteria; kingdom Bacillati; phylum Mycoplasmatota; class Mollicutes; order Entomoplasmatales; family Spiroplasmataceae; genus Spiroplasma; species Spiroplasma endosymbiont of Panorpa germanica. Next base: position 898,555 of record NZ_OZ026461.1, read on the forward strand.
CATAGGGTGTACGACCTGAAGCTCCAATGCCAATTACTGTATCATTGCTTGTTAGATTTATATTCTTCAAATCCTGAACTGCTAATTCTTCAGAATCTTCAGCTCCTTCAATTGGAATACGCAAAGCCAAATCTCCCCCGGCAATATAGCCAAAGAATTTATCTGCCACTCCATATGTGGGTAACATTTCACTAGCGTCTAAAACCCCAATTCTTCCCGAAGAACCAGCTCCCAAATAAATTAAGCGGCCATTATTTTGGAACTTAATAAAAATCTGATCAACAATTTTACCAATTGTTGGGATTTGTTCTTTTACTGCTTGAGAAATTTTGCTATCCTCTTGATTAATTAAGGTTAGAATTTCATTAGTAGTTTTCAAATCTAAATCATGGGTATTTTCGTTAACCGACTCTGTTAATATTTTTTGTAAATTTAATTCCTTCATATTAAAACTCTTTCTATTAAATTTTTAAACTAGCTAAGTTTTGTCTCTCACTTAGCGGAGTTTTTTGATACCAAACAATTCAAGTAACAAATATTCCAATGACTGTTATGAAAGCAAATCCATAACCAATTTTTACCATAAGACTAACATCACTATTTTTCTTAAAGATTGTTTTCATTTTGTTTGAACCGTTTAAAGCAATTTTTGAATAACTAAACCAGCTAAACGTTGCTCCTAAAATATAGGTTAACAACAATCCTGATAAGTAAGTTAGAATCCCAGCTACAACATTACCATCAATTGTTGTCATCATAATTGCAGCAGTTAATCCACCAGGTCCAGTGGCGGCATTCATTCCAACGTTTATCCCAGCTCAATAACTCATAGCTCCCATATAGAAACCTCCGATTGAGGCTGTTAAACAAGCAACAATAAATGGTCGCACTCTTGGTAAAATAATTCCATATAATAACGGTTCTCCAATTCCTAAAAATCCAGGAATGATTGCACCAGTTATTTGTTTTCTTAAAGTGGATCCTTTTTTAGCCATTAATCAAAGTCCAATACTTACACCAACCATCGAAGTTCCACCCATACACATGATTGGGAATAAACCGTTTACTCCAGTTTCTTCTATTAAAGCAAAATATACTGGTAAAAATCCTTGATGTACTCCAAAAGTTAGAGCAATCAAGAAGATACCCGCTAAGAAAGCAGCTCCAAAGGGATTTTGATAAATATTAATAAACAATCACGAAATCGCTGTGAATAAATATCCTGCTAAAGGAATAATTAACAAGAAATTAATCAATACCATTAAAAATATTACAATGATCGGAGTTAAGATTGTATCAATAGCTCCAGGCATAAAACGACGAAAGCCTTTTTCAATGTTAACAGTAACTCCTGCTGAAATCATGGCTCCAATTAATCCAGCATGAGCTGCCCCAAGAATAGGAACTCCTGCGCTAGTATAGTTAACAAATCCAACGGTAAATCAA